>UQMA01000016.1 GCA_900542055.1 uncultured Azospirillum sp.
TAAAAATATATTTATATAATATAAATATCCGTATGGAAAAATTTTGTAAGACATATAATGTTTCACGTGAAACATATTCAAAACTTGAACTTTACTGCCAATCATTAAAAGAATGGCAACAAAAGTTTAATTTGGTTAGTAATTCATCAATAGACAATGTGTGGGTAAGACATTTTGAAGATTCGGCTCAATTGTTTGAGTTTATACCTAAAAGGGCAAAAACATTGCTTGATATGGGAAGCGGTGCAGGTTTTCCGGGAATGGTTATCTCTATTATGGCAAGAGCTGAAACACCGTATTTAAAAGTGACTCTTGCTGAGAGTATTGGTAAGAAAACACTGTATTTAAAATATGTTAATGATTTAACAGAAGCTAATGCTGAAATCTTAAATTTAAGAGTTGAAAAAATAGACGGTAGAAAATTTGATGTTATAACGTCACGAGCAATGACATCTTTAAGTGATTTACTTAGATACGCCTATCCGTTGCTTGCAAAACAGGGAGTATGTATTTTTCCTAAAGGTAAATCTGCTGATGAAGAAATTTTGAATGCAAAAAAAATCTGGAATTTTGATTGTGAAAAAATAACAAGCAAAACTTCGGAAGACGGTAAAATTTTAATTATTTCTAATCTTAGAAAAAAGGGGAATAAATAATGCCTAGAATTATTGCTGTTGCCAACCGTAAAGGCGGCGTTGGGAAAACAACAACAACAGTTAATGTTGCAACCGCAATGGCCGCAGCCGGAAAAAAAGTTTTAGTGATTGATTTGGATCCGCAATCAAACGCATCAACTTCTCTTGGAATAGATAAACATAGCAATATGGTTTCATCTTATGAAGTTATATTAGGAGAACGCAGTTTGAATGAGGCTGTTGTTTGGACTGAAATTCCAAATTTTTCAATTGTTCCTGCTTCACCCGATTTAGCCGGCGCCGAAATAGAGCTTATCGACAAAGACAGACGTGAATTTGCTCTTAAAGATGCTTTGAATAAGACTGTTGTTAATTATGACTATGTGTTGATAGATTGTCCGCCTTCATTAAGTTTAGTAACAATTAATGCTTTGGTTGCTGCTGATGCTGTTATAGTTCCTTTGCAATGCGAATATTTGGCGCTTGAAGGGATGACAGACTTAATCAGCAATATTAATCAAATAAAAAAACATTTTAATCCTCATTTGGAATTACAGGGAGTTGTGCTGACAATGTATGATGGCAGAAATAATCTCACACAAATGGTGGAAGAAGATGTGCGCAACTTTTTTGGAAAAAAAGTTTATCAAACCGTTATTCCGCGGAATGTGCGTGTTTCTGAAGCTCCATCACACGGAAAACCGGTTCTGTTATATGATTTCAAATGTTCCGGTTCGCAAGCATATATAAGTTTGGCTGGTGAAGTATTAAAAAGAGAGAAGGAATTGTTAGCATGTTAGAAGATAATAATCATAAAAGAAAAAGTTTGGGCCGCGGTTTGGGGGCATTGTTGGGAGATGATGCTTTTTTACTCAATGATGATTTGTCCGAAAATACTTCTAAAGAAAGTAAAAACACCCCGCAAAAAATTCTCTTGTCATTATTATCGCCTAGCGTTTTTCAGCCAAGATTGGATTTTAATCAGGAAGCGCTTGATGCTTTGGCCGTTTCTATAAAAGAAAAAGGGGTTTTGCAGCCGCTTTTAGTTAGAGAAAAAAATGACGGAACTTATGAAATTATAGCCGGTGAACGCCGTTATAGAGCTGCTAAGCAAGCCGGTTTAACAGAAGTTCCTGTCATTATAAAAGATATGGCTGATAAAGAGGTTTTGGAAGTAGCGCTGGTTGAAAATTTATTGCGCGAAAATCTTTCGGCAATAGAAGAAGCCGAAGGGCTTCAAAGATTGATAGATGAATTTTCTCACACACAAGAAGCTTTGTCTGAAATAATAGGAAAATCGCGCAGTTATATAGCCAACACTTTGCGTCTGCTTGCGCTTCCGGAAAATGTTAAACAAATGGTGCGCGATGGAAAATTAACAGCAGGACATGTAAGACCATTGATAGGTTTAGAAAACGCTTCGGAGTTAGCTGAAAAAATTATATCAAAAGGCTTGAATGTGCGTCAGGTGGAAGCCATGGTGCAAAAAAGCAAAATATTGAAACCTGAGAAAAAAGAAAAAAACAATAGTGATATTGTTGATATTGAAAAAAATTTAACACGCCGTTTGGGGTTAAAGATAAAAATTTCCGCCGCCAAAAACGGTGGAGGAAAAGTTGTTTTAAACTATTCGGATTTAGCGGAATTGGATAAAATTATAGATATTTTAGGACAAAAAGAAAATTCGCAAAAATTCAGCATTGAAGAAAATGTCGACTGATTTTTATTGCAATTAAGTAACCATATATTTACTGTCGATAGATAAAATATTGATATTAAATATGACCAAGTAAAGGAAACGCCAATGTTGTTTTTGAAAAAGCTTTTTCTGGGGATTACTGCTTTAGTGCTTATTTTTGCCGGAGGCAGCGGAACGCAAAGCAGTAGTATTTTATTGCAGGGAGGCGGCTTTATAGGGCTTATTGCAGGGCTTGTCGTTCTTTATATTTTCGGAAAGCTTGTTTGGCGTGCGATGGGATGTTTGCCTTCTTTGTTGATTATTGCAGGAATATTGGGATTTATTCTTTACGCAATAGGCGCTTTTAACGGCGGCGTGCAAAATGTTATTCCTAACTTGCAAAAATTTATAGGTACAAAAACTTCAACGGCAAATGGTGCCGAAAGACAAAGTTCTGCTTTGATGTTAAATGATGAAGATGAGGTTAAAGTTGCAACTTTGGGAGAAAATTTCGGTGATATAAATATACCTGAAACAAATAATGCAGCGCCATTAATCGAAACTGAAAGAAGTATGGAAAACGATATTTCAGAACAATCACAATCTTCCGCGCCGGTGCAACCAAACAGAGTTCCTGAAAAACAATCATCAGAAGGCGGAATAATGGGATTTATGAACAGCCTTCTAGGGAGCGATAAAACAACTGTATCGCAGCCGAGTAATTTTAATCCCAATGATTATCCTGCTGTATATGGTGAAGTTCAGGTTGTTAGCGGAGATACTTTGCTAATGAGAAATCACTATATAAGGCTTTTTGGAATAGATGCTCCTGAAATAAAACAAACCTGTGCAAATGCACGCGGCAGATCTTATGCTTGCGGGCGTGAAGCTGCCCGTTGGCTGCAGGGGTGGATTCAGGACAATGAAATTGAATGCCATGTTTTGAAACAAGATTCTAAAGGAAATGTTGTTGCCACCTGTTCTTATGGACAATATGATTTAGGCGCGGCTTTGGTTTCAGCTGGATGGGCTGTTGTGCTGCCTGAGAATACAATATATAAACCTTATGAAATGCAAGCGCAGAAAGCCAAACGCGGCATGTGGCAGGGGCAATTTTATAAACCGTGGGATTGGCGTGAAATTCAATCTAAAAAGCCCAAAATAAAAATTATCAAACCAAAAACTAAAAAAATGCTTTGGGATTATATGTAAGGGGTAAAAATGGAATTTATCTGCGCTAATGAAAGTGAAACAATCAAACTTGGTCAAAAATTAGCCGATTTTGCGCAATGCGGAGACACTTTTGCTTTGTACGGCACGCTTGGTATGGGAAAAAGTGTGCTTGCCAGAGCTTTTGTTCAAAAATTGACTAATGCAACAGAAGTTCCAAGTCCTACTTTTACTTTGGTTCAATGCTATGAAGCTGCTGACTTTGATATATACCACTTTGATTTATACAGAATAAAATCGCCGGAAGAAGTTTTTGAACTAGGAATGGAAGAAGCTGTTTATCAGGGAGTATGTTTGATTGAATGGCCTGAAAAAATGGGTGCCTATTTACCTAAAAATATATTTAAAATCGAAATAGAAAATTTTGGAACAGGCCGCAAAATAACCATAAACAGCAGCGATGAACAAAAACAAAGAAGGTTGACTGCGCTTGAATGCTAAAAATATACATGCAACAGCTGTTGCTATTGAAAAAAAAGCCGTTCTTATCTTAGGAAAATCCGGAGCAGGAAAGTCTGATTTGGCTTTCAGATTAATTATGGATAAAAATGCCGAATTAATAGCAGACGATAGGGTCGATATTGAAAATGTGAACGGTGTTTTAAAAGCTGCTTGCCCTAAAAATATTCAAGGGCTGCTTGAAGTGAGGGGAATAGGTGTTTGTAAATTTCCTTTTATTGAATCTGCCGAAGTGTTAATAGCGGTGCAGTTGGTTGAAAATCCGGATAAAATTGAACGATTGCCGGAAAAAGAAACAATAGAGTTCTTAAATGTAAAAATTCCGCTTTTAAAACTTTATCCTTTTGAAGCCTCTGCTTCTGATAAAATTATACTTGCTTGTTACCAAAATAGATAGATTTTCTTGCTTTTTATAAAGCCTTATCTTATGATTTGCTATCATTTACAGGGAATTTGTCTTATGTTTAAAAAATATATTGAAAATTTTTTACGCGCACTCGGTAAACCTTTGATTGGTTTTATATCCAGATTGGGAGAATTATCCTTATTTATTACCCGCGCATTATATAACTGTTTTACACCGCCTTTTTATCCAAAGCTTTTATTAAGACAAATGGTGAATATTGGGTTTTATTCATTGCCGGTTGTAGCTTTGACGACAGTTTTTGCCGGTATGGTTATAGCTTTGCAAACAAATGCCGGCTTTTCAAGTTATGGTGCCGAAAGCGCTGTTGCTTCAGTGGTTTTAATTGCTGTCACGCGAGAATTGGCGCCGGTTTTTTCAGGATTGATGGTTGCCGGAAGAATAGGGGCGGCTATGGCTGCCGAAATAGGAACAATGCGTGTTACTGAACAAATAGATGCCTTGTCCACTTTGTCGACAAATCCTTATAAGTATTTGGTAGCTCCACGTTTGTTGGCGGGAATTATCGTTTTGCCTCTGTTAGTTTTGATAGGAGATATAATAGGTATATTCGGCGGTTATACGGTTGCTATATATCAATTGGACTATAACCCTGCTAATTATATCAACACGACAATTAATGAACTTCAGACGATTGATGTTGTTACCGGTTTGATAAAAGGAGCTGTTTTTGGATTTATCATCGCTCTTATGGGCTGTTACAATGGTTACAAATCAAAAGGCGGCGCCCAAGGTGTCGGTGAAGCTACTACTAATGCAGTTGTGACTTCTTCAATTTTGATTTTGATATGCAACTATATTATCACCGGCATGATTTTTACTAAGTAGGAGTCTCAAATGAACACGGCATCAAATAAAATAAGTATAAGAAATCTACATAAAGCTTTCGGTCATAAAATTGTGCTCAATGGAGTTGATCTTGATATTGCCGAAGGTGAATCTTTGGTGGTTATTGGCGGTTCAGGAACCGGTAAATCTGTTTTGATAAAATGTATTCAAGGGCTGATAGTTCCTGATGAAGGCTCTATTGAAGTTAATGGCAAAGAAACGGTTGGTGTTGATCGTAAAAAAGCTGAAAAAATGTATTCTAAAATGGGTATGCTTTTTCAAGGCGGAGCTCTTTTTGACAGTTTGACTGTTTGGGAAAATGTTGCTTTCGGATTGCTTGAAAATGAACATATGCCGCGTAAACAAGCAAAAGAAGAGGCTGTAAAATATTTGCATCAAGTTGGTTTGGGAGCTGATATCGCCGATTTGTCGCCTTCCGAACTTTCGGGAGGAATGCAAAAACGCGTTGGTTTGGCGCGTGCCATAGCTACTCACCCCGAAATTATATTTTTTGATGAACCGACAACCGGTTTGGATCCAATTATGGCAGATGTTATCAATGATTTAATAATTGATTCTGTTAAAAAAATTGGAGCCAGCGCTCTGACTATTACACACGATATGGCTTCTGCCAGAAAAATAGCCGACAGAATTGCTATGCTTTATCATGGAAAAATAATATGGCAGGGAACAGTTGAAGAATTGGATAAAACAGACAATCCCTATGTTCTTCAATTTGTTCATGGCAGTTCTCAAGGTCCGATAAAAGTTGAGCTTTAGCAGGAGGCAAAATGGGCAAAAAATCGTCAATACAATACATTTGCCAAAATTGCGGTTCCGTATACCCTAAATGGCAGGGAAAATGCGATGCCTGCGGTGAATGGAATACTATTATTGAAGAACAAACAGCTGGGGAAGGCTTTTCAAATTTTGACCAAAAACACAAGGGAAGGCAGATAGAATTTTTTTCATTGAACGGCAGTTCGCAACTTGTTGAACGTATAACGACAGGTATTAAAGAGTTAGACAGAGTAAGCGGCGGCGGTTTGGTTCCGGGGTCGGTTATTTTGGTAGGTGGCGACCCTGGGATAGGAAAATCAACCTTGCTTTTACAGGCCTGCGCAAGCATAGCAAATCTTCCGACAAAACCGGAATGTTACTACGTTTCCGGAGAGGAAGCCTTGGATCAAGTCAGAATACGCGCCAAAAGGCTTGGTCTGGAACAATCTCCTGTTAAATTGGCATCTGCAACTGATGTAAAAGATATTATTGCCACGCTTGAAAAAACAAATGCCAGTGTTGTTGTTATAGATTCTATCCAAACTATGTATTTGGAAGAAGCCGAATCAACTCCAGGAAGTGTTTCACAAGTGAGAGCTTGCGCTTATGAGCTGATAAAACTGGCTAAGAAAAAAGGTTTTGTGTTATTTTTAGTCGGCCATGTCACCAAACAGGGCTCAATAGCCGGTCCGCGCGTTTTGGAACACATGGTTGATACAGTGTTATATTTTGAAGGCGAACGAGGACACCAGTTTCGAATTTTGCGTGCAGTAAAAAACCGCTATGGAGCGACAGACGAAATAGGTGTTTTTGAAATGCAGGATAAAGGTCTGGTAGAAGTAGAAAATCCTTCGGCGCTGTTTTTAGCGGAAAGACAGGGAAATATTTCGGGGTCGTGTGTTTTTGCCGGAATAGAGGGTTCAAGGCCTGTCTTGGTTGAAATACAAGCTTTAGTCAGTCAGACAGGGTATGCCAGCCCAAAACGTGCTGTTGTCGGGTGGGATTCAGGAAGGCTGTCTATGGTTTTAGCTGTACTTGAGGCTAGAGGCGGCTTAAATTTAAGCAGTCAGGACGTTTATTTAAACATTGCCGGCGGGCTGAAAATTTCGGAACCTGCTGCCGATTTAGCTGTTGCTATGGCAATAGTATCATCTTTAACAAATCGTCCTTTGCCGGCGGATATGGTTATTTTTGGCGAAATAGGGCTTTCCGGTGAAATAAGGGCGGTCAGTCAGCCTAATTTACGCCTAAAAGAAGCTTGCAAACTTGGTTTTAAGAGTGCTATTGTTCCTTCGCAATATAACAAAGGAAAAAAACTTTCGTCAACAGACATAGCTTTGCATGAGATAGGCAATGTTCAAAAATTGATTAATTGGTTTAATTAGGAAAAACAGATGAATAATCTTGATATATTTATTTTGATAATAGTTCTTATTTCAGGTCTGATTGCTCTTAACCGCGGACTTATAAAAGAAGTGCTGTCTATTATCGGTTGGATGTTATCTGTTGTGGCTATTGTTACGCTTTTGCCTATTGTTCAGCCTTTGGTGCAAAATTTTGCTCAGGGAGATACATTTTCACTTGTCGTTTCAGCTATTCTAATTTTAATCGTATTTTTCATTATATGGATAATTATAACATCACAGATAATCGATAAAATTCGTTCAAGCAAACTGAGTGCCATAGACCGCATATTGGGATTGTTTTTTGGAATAGTTCGTGCTTGGATTTTGATTATATTGTTTAATATTTTGGTAGGATGGGTTATGACCCCTGATGAACAGCCGCAAGTGATGAAAGAGTCAAAATATTTCCAAATGGCAGGTGATTTTGCTGAACCGGTTGAAAAACTGTTGCCTAAAGACCTTATTGAGGGGGCGCAAAAAGAAAATGAAAAGAAATCTGAGGAAAAAGAACACGAAAAAGTTCTTTCTGAAGATATGGATAAACTTTTTGATAAATTGGTTCAGCCTAAAGTTGAAAGCAAAAAGAATAAAGATTCGGTTTCAAAAAACAAAAAAAATGAAGGTTATAATAAATCAGAGCAAAAAAGCTTGGATCGCTTAATAGAAATGACTGTTGAATAAATTTGCAGCATTTCGCATTATTCCACGTTTTGATTTTGCTTTCAAAACGTGGAATTTACTATAATTTTATATTTCTTTGCGGGAGTTTAAAGCTAATTGCAAAGTTCCTTCATCCATATAATCTAATTCTGCTCCGACAGGTATGCCTTGCGCCAAAGTTGTTATTTTTACATTACAGTTCTTTAGCTTTGATACCAGATAGTGAGTTGTAATTTGTCCGTCAATGGTCGCGGGAAGAGCTAAAACAATTTCCGTTGTATCGGTTTCAGCTGCTCTTTTTAACAGTGATTCTATATTCAAATCTTCAGGAGCAATACCGTTTAAGGCCGATAAAATTCCTCCTAAAACATGATATTGTCCATGATAAAGTCCGGCACGCTCCATAGCCCACAAATCAGCCACGTCCTGAACAACGCAAATTGTCGATTTTTCCCTTTTTTCAGAAGAACAAATCGCGCACGGCGACGAGGTGTCAAAATTTCCGCAAATTTCACAGGTTTTGATATTATCAGCCACATTTTGCAAAGCTTCAATCAGAGGCAATAAAATATTTTCTTTTTTCTTTATCAAATGCAGCACGATTCTGCGCGCGGAACGCGAGCCTAATGACGGCAATTTAGCCGTTAATTTTATTAGTTTTTCGATATCTTGTCCAGCCATGGACAAACCCCTTAAAACGGCAGTTTCAAACCGCCGAGATTAAGTCCGCCGGTAATATCTTTTAGTCCGTCATTCATCATGGCTTCGGCTTTATTCTGAGCATCATTGCAAGCAGCAACAATTAAATCTTCTAAAATATCAACTTCTTCGGGGTTAACCAAAGATTTATCAATTTCGATTTTTTTAGTTAACAATTTCCCTGTTACGGTAACTTTAACCATACCACCGCCGCTTGAGCCGATAACT
The DNA here is from genome assembly GCA_900542055.1 of uncultured Azospirillum sp. Taxonomy (GTDB): domain Bacteria; phylum Pseudomonadota; class Alphaproteobacteria; order RF32; family CAG-239; genus JAFUYI01. The sequence goes on from UQMA01000016.1 coordinate 9,028, forward strand.
TCAGTCTGTGCTAACTTTTCTTGCGCTTCTTCCATTTTCTTTTGCATCATTTGAGCTTGTTTCATTAAACCTTGCATATTCATCATCAGTTAAAATCCTCACTTATAAATTCATCATCATTGTTATTTGTTTCAAAATTGCTGTTGTTTTCATCCGTGGGGATAATACGGGTTAATGTTTCAATTTTAGCACCTTTGAATTCATCTAAAATTGCTTTTACCAACGGATTTTCCGCCACATTTTTTTTGTCGGCTTCTTTTTGAGCATTTTCAATGTTAGCAATACTCAAAATAACATCACCGGAAATAATGTCTAAACTCCATTTTTGTCCGGTTGATGTTTCTAAAAATTTATTGATTGAAGTCATAAAGTCAGAAGAAATTCTTTCTGTCGCCTTAAATTTCATAACTCCATTGCCAAATTCAACAACTTCAATGTCATTTTTCATCATATAAACAAGACGCGCTTGTTTGTTTTTTTCCAGATAAGCAATAAAATCGGTTACTTTGTCAAACCTGCTTTTGACTTGTGGAAGAGAAGGCTTTTCATTCTTTGCAGCAAGTGAATTTACTGCAGTCGTCACTGTAAAATTTTGTTGTTTTAGGTTAGATTTTTTTTTTATGCTCTCAAGCAATTCTGCCGGAGTAGGGAGGTTTGCCGAATAAGCTATACGGATTAAAATCATTTCCAAAGCATCAATCGGAACCGGAGCTGTTTGAAGTTCATTCAATCCTTTTATCAGCATTTGCCAAATTTTAGACAGCAATGCAATGTTGGTTTTTGCTGAAGTTTCTTTCAAAAAAGATTTTTCTGTTTCGCTTAAATTTTCATTGTTTGCAAAAGCCGGAATTAATAAAACTTTAGTTAAAAGATGGGTGATATTAATTAAATCGTTCAAAACAGCGGTTGGATTTGCGCCGTTTTTATAAACTTCCTGCAGTTTTTTTACCAGTTCAGGCATATCTCCGCTCAAAAGTTTTTCAAATATTTCAAAAGCTTGTCCTCTGTCTGCCATGCCAAGCATTTCTTTAACAATATCTGTGCGGACTTTTCCGCTTCCGAGAGAAATAGCTTGATCAAGCAAAGACAAACCATCGCGTGCCGAACCGTCGGCTGCGGAAGCAATCATATGTAAAGCTTCATCATCGGCTTTAAGATTTTCTGCTGCAACGATTTTATTGAATAATTTCATTAAATCATCAATTTTCAAGCGTTGTAAATCAAAACGCTGACAACGTGACAAAACCGTGACCGGAACTTTGCGTATTTCAGTCGTTGCAAAAATAAATTTCACATGCGCAGGAGGTTCTTCCAATGTTTTCAATAATGCATTAAAAGCATTTTTTGTCAGCATGTGAACTTCATCGATTATATATATTTTGTAGCGGCAATTTGTCGGTTTGTAGCGTACGCCGTCCAATATGTCGCGAATGTCATCAACACCGGTACGCGAGGCCGCATCCAGCTCTAAAACGTCGATATTTCGTCCGGCAGCTATTGATTTGCAGTTTTCGCAAATTCCGCATGGATGCGTTGTCGGTCCGCCTTTTCCGTCCGGACCTATACAATTTAAAGCTTTTGCTATTAATCTGGCTGTTGTGGTTTTTCCGACACCTCTTATACCGGTTAAAATATAAGCGTGGTGTAAACGGTTTGATTTTATGGCGTTGGTAAGAGTTTGCACAAGAGCATCCTGCCCCAATAAATCTTCAAAGTTTTGAGGACGATATTTTCTTGCTAAAACAACATATTGATCTTGTTTTTCTTCTTCTGCCATAATCATACAATCAAAAAAGGCGGAGGAACATTGACCTTAGGCTGATTCGTTACGGCTGCTTCCTTCCGAACCTGACCGGATTGGCGAAAGCCTAACCCAATGCCCTCCATAATAAACACATTTATAAATGCAGATTTTAAACTTATTTTCAAGAAAAAAATCCGCTATTTCCTCACTAATAATGATAAGTCATATTAAAATTGTCAAAAGATGCGTTACCGGTTTCTTCATCGGAATTTGTTTCAAATATAATTTCAAGAGCTTCTTTTTCGTCTTTGCCAAAAATCACAGGCAAACTATTTTCATATAACGATTTTATATCTGTGCTGTAATTATTTTCCGGAGCTGATAAAAATTTTCTGGGAGCCTGATCGACAATTACATCAGCTTGAGGCCTTATTTCCATTATATCAAGACTATGTTGATTTTTTCCGTTTGGAAAAATACGAAATACACCGCTTATGCCTACAAAGCCGTCAGGCGTAGTTATTGCCGCATCCAAGTTTGAAGGATTGTTTTTAGCCAAAGCTGAAGACAAAGCTACGGCATCATAAGCAAAAGTAAAAAGTCCGTTAGGATAGTTTCCGTAAAGGTATTGATATTTTTTATTGAAATAAGCGCTGTGAGTGCGTGATAAAACCGGATAAGCGGCTCCGCTTAGTGTGCTTTCTTTATTAAGGCTGGTGTTTTCCCAAACAGAAGTTCCCAAAAACATAACATCAGGAGCAAATACGTCATAATAGCCGAACATTGCTGTTGCCGATTTTAAGCGTCCTCCTGATTCCGGTATGATTACAGCGTCAAAATCAACGCCTTCGGCTGTTTCTTTCAGCTTTAGCTTTTTGAGTGCTTTGGCGGCTTCTGTATCTCCTTGTCTGGCTAATAATTGCAGCCGCTGTTTTTCTTTTTTGACAGGAGCCGAACGCTTGTCAAAATCACTCAGCTCTCTGATAATTCCAGAAAAATCAGTTGTATTTGGAGAATAAAAAGCGATTTTTACCACGCTTCCGCCTTGTTTTTTTGCTGCTTTTACAGCTGCTCTTGCAACAGCAGCTCCAGTCGCATTGTCAGGAATTAGCAAAGCAAATCTGCCGCGTCCTTTGCTTGCCGCATATTCGATAATTCTGTCTACTTGTTCTTCTATAAGCAACCCTAATGTATATACTTGATTTTGTAAAACCGCTTCATTTGTTGAAAAAGCAACAACCGGAACATTGCGGCTTCGTGTTTGCGGAGATATTGCCTCAACAGATGAAGACATCAAAGGACCTATAATCATTTTAACCTGTTGGTTCAATGCGTTTTCTGCTGCGACGCGAGCTCCTTCGGGAGAGCTTTGGGTATCATAATATTGCAAAATAAGGTTAGGATTGTTCATATCTTCCAAGGCAATCATGGTTGCGTTTTTCAATCCTTGTCCGGCTTTGGCGGCGGTTCCGCTTAACGGCAGTAAAACACCCACTCTGAAACTTTCAGGTGTAACAAAAGCTTGTTCGTTGATTTGAGAAGAATTGTCTGAAAAATCACCTCTTGAAACAATGGTAGGTGAGTGGCAAGCTGATAAAAAAACTGTCAGCGCTAAAATATATTTTGTTTTAAACACTTGCATTTTACCTTGAAATAGAAAACAATTATAAACAGCAATTTAGTTTAAAAAAATGGTAATGTAAAGCAAAAGAAATGAAAAACGGTCTGTATATTGTGGCAACTCCGATAGGTAATATTTCGGATATTTCAGATAGAGCAAAAACAATTTTGGCACAAGCGGAAGTTATTGCCTGTGAAGATACAAGAGTGACAAAAAAACTGCTCAGTTTGTTAAATATCGGTTTTAGCGGTAAAAGATTTATAACACTTCATGATCATAACGAACAGGATAAGTCTCAGGAAGTTATAGATATGGTTGTAAACGAGGGGTTGACTGTTGCGCAGGTCAGCGATGCTGGATCGCCTTTAATTTCAGATCCTGGGTATAAATTGGTTCGTCGATGTCATGAACAGCAGGTTCCTTTTGCTGTTGTTCCTGGGTGCTGTGCTATAATTTGTGCTTTGCAAATGTCCGGTTTGCCTACAAATCGCTTTATGTTTGCCGGTTTTATTCCCAATAAAGATAAAGCGCGCGAAGACTTGTTTAAAGAACTGGCTTCAGTTAACACAACGCTGGTTTTTTATGAAACCGCGCCGCGTTTGTTAAAAACCTTGCATGTTGCTGAAAATATATTTTCCGGAAGAGAGTTTTCCGTTGCCCGCGAAATAACGAAAGTTTATGAAGAATGCCGTTCCGGCACAGCAGAAGAGTTAATAGCGCATTATGAGCAAAATACTCCGAAAGGCGAAATTGTTTTTATGGTTGCTCCTCCTCTTGCTTCAACCGAAAGGGAAATTGATTTAGATAAAATATTATCTGAAAAAATGGCGGAAATGCCGCTTAAGAGCGCTGTATCTGAAATTGTAAAAGAATATGGTCTGAATAAAAACGAAGTATATCGTCAAGCGGTTAAAATTAAAGATGCAAAATAAAAAGAGCGGTGTTTGGGCTGAAAAGCTGGCTTGTGTGTATTTCTGCTTGCATGGTTTTAAAATTGTCGAACATAATTATATAACAGGCAAAGGAACAGGAGCCGGAGAAGTTGATTTAATAGTCAGCCGCGGAAAATTACTGGTTTTTGTTGAGGTCAAAAAGCGAAAAAATCTTGATGATGCCGCTTACGCTATTTTAAATTCTCAAAAACAGAGAATATGGACAGCAGCCGAAAATTTTGTGGAGAAGCACCCTCAATTTCAAAATTATGATATTCGTTTTGATGCTTTTTTGGTTAATGAAAGATTTGCTTTCAAACATATTCCCGATGCCTGGCGCGAGTAAGTAAAACTTTACAAATTTTCTTGGCTAAAAAACTTTTGTCGATTATATATAAAATATAATTGACCTTTTGGAGATAAGCTATGACCGCTAAAATATGCCTAGTTGACGGTTCGGGATATATTTTCAGAGCTTTTTACGGTTTGCCGCCGATGACGTCGCCGGACGGAACTCCGGTTAATGCGGTGTATGGTTTTACCAATATGTTTATGAAACTTACCGCCAAAATAGAATGTGATTATAATTTGGTGTTATTTGATGCCAAACGTAAAAATTTTCGCAATGATATTTTTCCCGATTATAAAGCTACTCGTAAAGATATACCCGAAGATTTAATTCCTCAGTTTCCTATTATCCGTGAAGCGGTTGACGCGCTTAGCCTTAATCATCTGGAAATTGAAGGCTATGAAGCTGATGATTTAATAGCAACTTATACAGCGCAAGCTTTAGCAAGAGGAATGGAAGTTGTTATTGTTTCATGCGACAAAGATTTAATGCAGCTTATTCGTTCGGGGGTAAGTTTTTACGATCCTATGAAAGATAAGTTTTTTACTCCCGAAGATGTTAAGGAAAAATTTGGTGTTTATCCCGAAAAGGTTCCTGATGTTCAGGCTTTGTCCGGAGACAGTACTGATAATGTCCCCGGAGTTTCCGGTATCGGACCAAAGACTGCTGCTGAATTGGTTAATATGTTTGGATCTTTATCTGAAGTTCTTGAACATGCTAACGAAATAAAACAAAATAAACGCCGTGAAACTTTGTTGGCTAATATTGACAATGCAAAAATTTCTTTGCAATTAGTTACATTAAAATCAGATGTTCCCGTTGATAAAAATGCCGAATATTACACTTTTCATTGTCCTGATTTGGCAAAAGCTGAAAATTTTATAGATAAATACGGTTTTAACAGTTTGAAAATCCGTATATCAAAATGGGTTGAAGAACAGTGCCGCCGCAGCGGACAGAATATTGTTTCGGAACTGTCAGAAAAAAAAGTGCAAAAGCACTATGCCGTAATTCAAAATGAAAAAGATTTGAAAAATTGGCTGTCAGAAGCTGAAAAACAACAAAAATTAGCTATAAAAGTTTTTGCAACCGGTAATAATCCTGTTTTTGACAAACCCTTGGGGATTGCTTTAGCTGTCGAAAATGGAAATGCCGTATATATTCCTTTATCGGACAATGATAAACAAGATCAAATGTCTGATTTGTTTACTGTAAAACCAAAAGAAACATCTATCAATTGCGCAAAATTATCGGAATATTTACTGCCTATCTTAAATTCTGATTATGTTTTGAAAATAGGTCATAATATAAAGCTTGATATGCACTTTTTGGATAGAATGGCAAATGGCGGCTTAAAGCTTTTTCCGTATGATGATTTAGCTATAATTTCTTATGTTCTGGATTCTACGACTCACAGCCATGATATAAACGCGCTATCAGAACTTTTTTTAGGTTATAAAGCGCAAAATCCCGACAAGGTTTTTGGTGTTGGACGGCAAAAGTCGGCACCTGATAAAATAGAATTGTCGGTTATTGGAAATTATATGTGCGAGCAGGCTGATTTTATTTTTAGGCTGCATAAAGTTTTGCGTCCGAGATTGTTAAATGAGCATATGGTTACGATTTATGAACATTATGATCGTCCGTTGGCGGCAACTTTATTTAATATGGAAAAAAACGGTGTATTGATAGATTCGGCACAACTCAAAGCTTTCAGTTTGCAATTGCAACTTCGTCAACAGGCTTTGGAACAAGAAATTTATGCTTTAGCGGGAGAAAGTTTTAACCTTGGTTCTCCCAAACAAGTCGGCGAAATTTTATATAATAAATTTGGTTTAAGCGGCAAGAAAAACAGCAGCGGCAATTTTCAGACGGGAGCTGATGTGCTGGAGCAAATGGCTGAAAGCCACCCTTTACCGGCAAAAATTTTGGAATGGCGTGGTATAAGCAAGTTAAAAACAACTTACACTGATACTTTGTTGCAGCAGCTTGATAAAAATGGACGTGTTCACACAACATACGATCAAACCAATGTCAATACCGGTCGTTTGTCTTCCAATAATCCAAATCTGCAAAATATACCTATTCGCAGCGAAGACGGGCAAAAAATCCGCCGTTGTTTTGTTTCTCGTTCGGGATATAAACTTATTTCGGCTGACTATTCACAGGTCGAGCTTCGTCTGATGGCTGTTTTAGCTGATGTTAAAGCTCTTAAACAAGCTTTTGAACAAGGGGTTGATGTTCACACGGCAACGGCAATGAGAATTTTCGGTTTGAAAAAAGAAGAAGTTACACCGGAGATAAGAAGGCATTCAAAAGCAATTAATTTTGGCGTGATTTATGGAATTTCACAATATGGTTTGGCTAAACAAATAGGAATTTCTCCTGCAGAGGCTAAGAAATATATAGATGCTTATTTTGAAAAAATGCCTGAAATAAAAGTTTTTATGGATAAAACCATAGCGTTTGCCCGCAAAAACGGATATGTTGTCACGCCTTTCGGACGTAAATGCGCTGTTGCCGGAATTAATGATAAAAATAAAAAAATAGTTTCATTCGCTGAACGGGCGGCAATGAATGCTCCGTTGCAAGGCGGCGCGGCTGATATAATGAAAAGAGCGATGAACAACATGTATAAAGAATTAGCTAAAGGAAACTATAAAGCGCGGATTTTACTACAAGTTCATGATGAAATGGTAATAGAAGCTCCTGATTGTGAAGTTGAAGAAGTGGCTGCTTTGGTAAAAAAAATTATGGAAAGCGCTGTTGATTATGATGTTCGATTTGTTGCTGAAGTCGGCGTGGGAACAAATTGGTCGGATGCACATTAAAATATAAATAAAAACTGTCAAAAATATACACAAAAATGATTAATTTTATGACTTTTTGCTATGCTTTGCAGGCAAAGAGGTGTATAAATAAGCCAATTTGAAAAACGATAAGGAAAGTAAATTATGGTAGAAATGACACAGGCGGAAATAGCCAAAGAAGAACAGGAATATAATGCTGATTCGATTAAGGTTTTGCACGGTCTGGAAGCTGTTCGCAAACGTCCGGGGATGTATATCGGCGATACCGATGACGGTACCGGTCTTCATCACATGATTTATGAGGTTTTGGATAATGCTATTGATGAAGCTTTGGCCGGATATTGTGATAAAACCGAAATAATCTTAAATCCGGACGGTTCGGCGACAATTCGTGATAACGGACGAGGTATTCCTGTCGGCATGCACAAGGAAGAAGGTGTTTCAGCTGCCGAAGTCATTATGACACAACTCCACTCAGGTGGTAAGTTTGATAATAATTCATACAAAGTTTCAGGCGGTTTGCATGGTGTTGGTGTTTCTGTGGTTAACGCTTTGTCTATTTGGCTTAAACTTCGTATTTGGCGTGAAGGACATGAGCATGTTGCTATGTTTTCTCATGGCAATGTTACCGAACATCTTAAAGTTGTCGGTGATGCCAACGGCCGCCATGGTACGGAAGTAACGTTTTTGCCGTCGCCAGAAACTTTTACAATGACGGAATTTAATTTTGATATATTGGAACGCGCCATTCGCGAAAAAGCTTTTTTAAACTCGGGTGTCTATTTAAAACTTATTGATAACCGCGGAACAGAGCCTCGTGAAGTTGTTATGCACTATGATGGCGGCTTAAAAGCTTTTATTAATCATATTAACAAATCCAAAGCGCCTCTTCATGAAAGTGTTATCAGTTTAACCGGTGAAGATAAAAATATTCAAGTTGATGTTGCTATGCAATGGACCAATGCTTATAACGAAAGTATGCTTTGCTTTACAAACAATGTTCCTCAAAAAGACGGAGGAACTCACTTAGCAGGATTCAGGGCAGCTTTAACCCGTACAATCAATAATTATATTAATGAAAACGGGCTGATAAAAAGCAAAGATAAAGATATGATAACCGGTGAAGATATGCGTGAAGGATTGAGCTGCGTTTTATCGGTAAAAGTTCCTGATCCTAAATTTTCATCACAAACCAAAGACAAATTGGTTTCTTCTGAGGTTCGTCCTGTTGTTGAAAGCGTTGTCAGCAGCAAATTGCAGGAATGGCTTGATGAACATCCGGCAGAGGCAAAAATTATCGTCGGTAAAATTGTTGAAGCCGCAACAGCCCGCGAAGCAGCCAGAAAAGCCCGTGAACTGACCCGCCGCAAAGGCGTTTTGGATATAGCTTCTCTCCCAGGAAAACTTGCAGATTGTCAGGAAAAAGATCCGGCTTTGTCTGAAATATTTATCGTCGAGGGAGATTCCGCTGGCGGTTCGGCAAAACAAGGACGCGATCGTAAAACGCAGGCCATTTTGCCGTTGCGCGGAAAAATTTTAAACGTGGAACGCGCGCGTTTTGATAGAATGCTTAATTCTGCCGAAATAGGTACAATGGTTACGGCTTTTGGAACAGGTATCGGTCGTGAAGAATTTGATGTCAGCAAATGCCGCTATCATAAAATTGTAATTATGACTGATGCTGATGTCGACGGCAGCCATATTCGCACGTTATTACTTACATTTTTCTATCGCCAAATGCCTGAAATCATCGAAAAAGGCTATGTTTATATTGCACAGCCTCCTCTTTACAAAGCAAAAAGAGGAAATTCGGTGCTCTATCTTAAAGATGATAGAGAAATGGAAGATTATTTGGTTCGCGGTGGTTGTGAAGATGCCGTTTTACAAAAAAAGAACGGCGAACAGCTTGCCGGACAAGATTTAATTGCTATGGTTGAAAATACGCGCAAAGCCAGAGGTTTGATAGCTGCTTTGAACAAAAAGGCTCCTGAAAAAATTATTGAACAAATGGCTATTGACGGTATGTTTGCCCGTGAAGTTATAGATAATCTTGATTTATTGCGTGAAAAAGCCGCCCTTTTGGCTGTCAAACTTGATACGCAGGAAGCAGAGTATGATAAAGGGTGGAAAGGCGATGTTTTGCCTGATGGTTCAGTCAGTTTCCATCGCACATTGCGTGGTGTGGAAGAAAAGCACGTTATCGGAGCCACAATTTTTGACAGTCCTGAAGCGAGAGCTCTTGATGAAATGAAAAATTTCCTGTCTGAAAATTATTCCGAAGAGCAAAGTCTATCTTCTCCAAAACTTGGTGAAGAAAAGAAAATTCACGGTCCTGTATCTTTTGTTGATGCTATTATGGCAATGGGGCGCAAGGGCATTACTTTGCAGCGTTATAAAGGTCTGGGCGAAATGAATCCGGAACAGCTTTGGGAAACTACTCTTGATCCGGAAGCCCGTTCTTTGTTGCAAGTTAAAATAGATATGCTGGACGATGCCGATCAGGTGTTTTCTACTTTAATGGGTGATGTTGTTGAGCCTCGTAAAGATTTTATTCAAGAAAACGCGCTTAATGTTATCAATCTTGATATTTAGATTGATTTAATCATAAAAAACTCCCGATTTTTCGGGAGTTTTTTATTGTTCATTCCCCATAAATCCGGCAACTTGCATTTTATATAATTTTGCATACAATCCGTTTTTTTTCAAAAGGGCTTCATGATTTCCATCTTCTACGATTTTGCCTTTATCAAAAACCAAAATTCTATCCATTTCCCTCAAAGTAGACAAACGGTGCGCTATAGCTAAAACTGTTTTGCCTTTCATTAAGTTTTTAAGTGATTTTTGAATATGTATTTCGCTTTGGCTGTCGAGAGCAGATGTTGCCTCATCAAAAATAAGAATAGGCGCTTTTTTCAAAATAGCGCGGGCAATGGCTATTCTTTGCCTTTCTCCGCCTGATAAAATAATTCCTCTGTCTCCGACTTTGGTATTATAGCCATCTGAAAATTGCTTTATAAAAATATCTGCATAAGCTTTTTTAGCCGCCGCCTCAACTTTTTCGTTTGAGGCTTCTGTGTCGCCGTAGCGGATATTTTCAAGCAAAGTTCTGTTAAACAGGCAAACATCCTGAGGAATTGTGGCAATGTTTTGATGTAAAGAATCTTGAGTTATATCCCTTAAATCATAACCGTTTATTTTAATGCTTCCTGAGTCCACATCGTAGTAGCGGCTTATTAATTTAATAAAAGTCGATTTTCCTGATCCCGATAAACCGACCAGTCCTACTTTTTCTTTAGCCTTAATTTCAAGATTTAAGCATTTAAACAGTTTATTTCTGTGTTGATAGCCGAAAGTTACGTTTTCAAAACTTATAGTTGCATTTTTTATTTTTAAATTAAAAGCGTCATCTCTATCGATAATTTCAGGATTAACAGCAAGAGTTTCCAGCGCCGAGCTTATATTGCCGAACAATTTTGAAACATTATTGTATACCCATGACATTTGAAAAGCTAAAAACGAAACATTTAAAAATACTGTGTTTGCAAAAATAAACTGAGTTGAATCGATTTTTCCTGCTTTTAGCATATAGATAGAAAAAAAGATGAAGATGATTAATGAAGTTAAACTGATGAATTGCTGAGCAATTCTAATCCATCCCATAACCTTTTTTTCGGTTGTCTCGGCTTTACGTAAAATTCTTAATGATTTAAGTAAATTTATTTTTTCAAATTTAAAATTGGCAAAGCTTTTTATTTCGTTATAATTTGATATGGCATCAACAATAACAGCATTGGCGGCGCTGCTGAGCCGTCCGGTTTCATTGCCCCAAAAACGGCGTATTTTACCAAGCTTGCAGCTTATAAACACCACAATAGCAATCCAAATGCAAATAAAAACGGTATAATAACAGCTTACCCACGACAGAACAATAATAGCCGCGCTGAGCCGTCCGATTGTGTGCATTACCTCGAAACAATAACCTATAAAATCCGTGGTGCTGTTTGCCAATATATTCACTTTATGTGATATATTTCCAGTCATTTCATTATTAAAATAAGAGATTGACTGCTTGTTGACATCATAAAAAACATCACGGATAACCATTGTTTTGGCTTTTGGCAGAAAGCGTGCGATAATAAACATTGAGCTTTCGGAGATAAAAAGAGATATCAGCGAAATAATTGCCAGCAAAGAGGCATAATTAATGATTTCAGACCAATAATCTCCTTGATTTTTTTCAGCAACAATTCCATAAATTTTAGCTAAGAAATAAGGCTGTGTGGCATCAGCAAAATTCCTCACCATTACACAGCCGGCAAGCAGCATAAATTGCCATTTAAAAATCTTTATATAGTGCCAAACAAAACGCGGAGAACTCTTTTCCATTTTTTTAAACTCAAAATTGACAGTTAAAGGTTAATATATTATCATAACACTTAAAATTTGGTTTAACCTGAGGGGCTTTGATATGGAGACTCAATACTATACAGTCGTTGAAAAACAAGACTTTTTTGAAATTATTGAAAACAAATACGGTGAATTGGCTATTTTTATTGATGCCCGCGACGGCGCTCCGTCAAATCCGGTTTTAGAATTTGACGGCAAAAAATCCGCCCTTTTGAAACGCGACGGGCGTTTAGCTGTAAGACTTGATAATATTGATGAAGAAACCAGAAATCCATTGGCAGAAGCCGAGTTTGTAATGATTGTCGAACTTCAGGGAAAAATGGTTGAGCGTGTTTATGCCGTTCCGGTTGAAAATGTTGAAGAAATAGTATTCAAAGGTCGTCAGACACGAGCTGATGAGCTTGTTTTGGCCAAAAGCAAAGAAGATGTTATTAAAAGTTTTGGCGCAATTCATTCTTGGGTTGGCGGCAGCACTGAAAAAAAATAAGGACAAAACAAATGTTGGGTATGGTTTTGGTGACACATGGCAATTTGGCCAACGAGTTTGTTGCTGCAATGCAGCATGTGGTGGGCAAACAAGAACAGGTTGAAACGGTTTGCATAGGCCCTGAAGATAACATGGAAGTCCGCCGTGAAGAAATTCTGCGTAAAGTAGAGCAGGTTGACAGCGGTAACGGCACATTGGTTTTGACGGATTTGTTTGGAGGTACACCTTCAAATTTGGCCATTTCGATTATGGATAAAGCCAAAGTTGAAATTATTGCCGGCGTTAATTTGCCGATGTTAATAAAGATAGTTACCTTGCGTAAAGATAAAAATTTAAAAGACACTGCTTTAGGAGCACAGGAAGCCGGCAAAAAATATATTAACATAGCGTCACAACTTTTGGGTATTTAAAATGGCTTTTTTACAGGAATTAGAAATTAAAAACCACAAAGGTCTGCACGCCCGCGCTGCGGCCGCTTTTGTAAAAATTGCTGAATCGTTTAATGCTGATATTTTTGTTGAAAGAGTAGGGCAAAAAGTCAGCGGCTGTTCTATTATGGGGCTGATGATGTTAGCTGCGGCTAAAGGAACAACAATTACGGTTTCTGCCGAAGGAGAGCAGGCAAAAGAGGCTGTTGAAGCCTTAGCAAAGCTTGTCGATGGCAAGTTCGGCGAAGACTGAATTAGATAGATAGTTTATAATCCCTTGCAAATTATAAAATTGAACCTAAATCAGAGAATGACTTTAGGTTCAATTTTATTTTAGGAGTTTTAATAATGAAATCAGATAAAAATAATGAAACTAAAAAAGCTTCGGAAGAAGAGTCTTCAGTTAAAAAAGGCGGTTGCGGCTGCGGAAGCAAATAAAAATTCACCATTAAAAAAGAATTGCCCTTAAAAAGGCAATTCTTTTTTTGTTGTTTGATTTATGTAAAAATATTGACAAAATAGTCAAAATATTTGATACTAATTATCAAATAATTATAATTTTGTTTCACTATTAAATTTTAATTTTATGAATAAAAATGAGCTGTACCAAGAATTCTTTGAAAAAGTTCAGAGCAGCGGTATTGAGTTGACTCCGGAATTGAGCGAGATAAAACAAAAAATTATCGACGCTCCTTCTGATGAACCTTCGCTTGCTGAGTCGCTTCTCAAAGATTCCAAGCTTAACGCTTTGGAGCATTCGTCAAAAAACTTAACCGTCGGACGTTCTCTTGCCGGTTTTTGGCGTGAATATGATGAGTATCTGGATGAAAAACATTTTGGGCATGATAGATTTCTGGCTATTATGACTGATGTTATTTCAAAACACGGGCGCCGCCGTACTTATTTTTTTGAGCTTTCGGGACTTGAATATTCCGTAAGGAATCTTAAGTTTTGGATTCGTGCCGGTGGCCGTATTGTGCTGCATGATATTGAATACTTGATTTGTTGGAAAAATGTGTATGATCCAGGCCTTATACAAAGGCTTGTCAGTTTGTATTATCAAAATGGCGGAGGTTTTTCCCAAAATGCTCTTATAAGTATTAAAAAGACTCTGGAAAGCGGGCGAATGGTATATTTTCAAGATTTGGAGATTTATGATGATCCGTTCCGCGTCTCTCCGCCTTCTGGAAAGGGTGAGTTCAAAAAAAATCCGGTTTTTGACCGTTTGGGAATTATAATGGATGCCAAAGTAGATCCAGACAGGTTAAGACCGCGAAAGGAGATCCAATAGATTGCCTGACGTTGAACATCTTCAGTTTGAAGACACCAAGCATTACTGAAAGCCAAGGAATTTTCCTTGGCTTTTTTTGTTTATTTTTGCATTATTGTATTATTTTTTATTTCATAAAAATCAGCGGAATTTTTCAATGAATAAAAAAGTTCGGGGTTTGTAGCAGTAATCCATGCTTGCAATCCGAGTTCTTTTATTTTTTGCAAAAGAGCTTCACGTTTGCCGTCATCAAGATGAGCAGCCACTTCATCCAGCAGCAATACAGGAGCAAATCCTTGATATAAAATTTGACACTTAGTCTGCGCTAAAATTATGCTGATGAGAAGTGATTTTTGTTCACCGGTTGAGCATAATTCCGCCGGCATATTTTTCTTTTTGTAAAATACCTTAAAATCTGTTCTGTTTACGCCGTCAACATTGTCATTATATAATATTTTTTTGCGTCCTTCAGCCAGTTGTTTCATATAAAAATCTTCAACATCAACAGCAGGCATGGTATCGAGAAGTTTTTCTATTGTTCCTTCTAATTTTAAAATAACGTTGGGAAAAACATCATCGGGCTCATTTTCAATAAAACGATTCAATCGGGCTATTTGTTCTCGGCGGGCGGCGGCTATAGCAACACCGGTGGTTGCCATGCTTTCTTCGATTCCCGACAGCCAAGCACTGTCAGCGCGGCCGTTGCTGTTTTTAATCAGCTGAAACCATTGTTTATATAAATGCTCAAAATTAGCGGTTCTTTTGGCATGTTCATTATCAAAAGCATAAACTAAACGGTCTAAAAAGCTGCGCCGAGGCTGAGAACCTCCGCGAAATAATCTGTCCATCTGCGGTGTCAGCCAAATTGCAGACAAGAAATGTCCCAACTCTCCTTGTGATGAGATTTTCTGTCCGTCAATTTTAACGATTCGTTTGTTGTAAATATTGTTTTCATCATCATCTTCGCGCAAAATATTTTCAACAGCTGTTCCTATTTCGAAATATTCGCCGTTTTTGCTCACATTTGCCGAAACAGCCCATGAACTGTTGGACGGAGTATAACCGTTTTCTATAACTGCCGGAGTAAAACGCCGTATGTCCGATAGTTTGGCGCTTCTCATACCTCTCCCCGGAGTTAAAAAAGAAACGGCTTCCAAGATATTTGTTTTACCGCTTCCGTTTTCACCGGTAATGATAATAGGGCGCAGTTCGGGGGTTATGCGCAGAAAAGCATAGTTTCTGAAATCAGTTAAAGTCAGACGCGTAACGCCTGACTTTTGTGCTGTAACAAATTGAATATTTTGTGCTAAATTATCCAACTCAGACCCTCATAGGCATTAAAACATAAATAGCACTGCTGTCTGATGTGTCGTGGATAACCGACGGCGAAGAAGCGTCTGAAAAGCTTATTTGAACAGATTCGCCTTTAATCTCAGCTAAAATATCAAGCAAGTAACGGAAATTGTATCCTATTTCCAACGATTCGTTATCATATTTAGCATCAATTTCTTCTAAAGCCGATCCCAAATCCGGACTTGTTGTCGTGATAATAACTTTACCTTCTTCGGTAATCATTTTTATGGCGCGGGTTCTTTCGGCAACAACAGAAACACGATCAACCGCGTTGGAAAGTTCTTTAACCTGAACTTCAAGCAATTTGTCTGTATCGGTTGGAATAACGCGTTCATAATCTGGATAAGTTCCGTCAATCAACTTAGAAGTTAATATAACTTCTTCCAGTGTAAAGCGAACTTTGTTTTCTGACAAAGATATTAAAATATTTTCAGCTTTTGTGTCATCAAGAAGTTTACGTACTTCGCTGATAGTCTTTCTCGGAATGATAACGCCTGTAATTTTATCGGCGCCTTCAGGCAGCGGCGATTCAACGCAAGCCAAACGATGTCCGTCTGTCGCAACGATTCGCAAAACTTTTGCTGAACCTTCATTCTTTGCATGAATGTACAAACCATTCAGATAATATCTTGTTTCTTCTGTTGAAACAGCAAATTGCGTGCGATCAATTACATCTTTAAGTTCTTCTCTGCTCATATTGAAGTTAATCGGCAAACTGTCGCCTGAAATAACAGGGAAATCTTCAACGCCGATTGTTGACAATGCAAATTTTGAACGACCGGAAGCAATGCTCAGCTGTCCTTTGTCATCAGGAAAAGTCAATTCAACTTCTGAACCGTCGGACAATTTGCGGACAATATCATACAACATATGGGCAGGAGCGGTTGTTGCGCCTGTTTCATTGATTTTAGCATCAACGATTTCGGTAATTTCCGTGTCCATGTCGGTAGCCTTAAAGCTTATACCGTCGCCTAATGCTTCTATTCTAACATTGGATAAAACAGGAATAGTGTTTCTTTTTTCAACAATGCTCTGAATATGGCTTAAAGTTTTTAATAAAATCGCGCGTTCTATAACAAATTTCATGATATTATTCCGATAAATATTAATATTTCCGATAGACAGAATCATAGCACAATATTGTTTTTTCAAAACTGAAAAATGTAAATTTCAACAGCTTTTTATATTGTGCCAAAATAAAAACCGGAAAAATCCGGCTTTTATTTTTTTACATTTCTAAGCTTCCAATGAACGTCTAAGAGCTTCAACGCTTTCAGCTACGCTTTGATCTTCTTTTATAAGTTCTTCCACTTTGCGAACGGCATGCATAACCGTTGTGTGATCACGATCAAATTTACGCCCTATTTCCGGAAGTGAACGCAAGGTCAGCAGCTTTGCCAAATACATTGCAACTTGTCGCGGACGGGCAACTGTACGCGCACGGCGTGAAGATTGCATTTCTTTAACAGAAATATTGAAATATTCAGCAACTTTTTTCTGAATTTCATCAATGGTTGTTCTGCGATCATATGAACGCAACATATCTTTTAATACTTCCTGCGTATTTTCGAGAGTTATTTCTCTGTCGGGAAGTAATTGGCTGTGGGCAATAATACGGCGCAAAGCTCCTTCCAGTTCACGAATATTGGATGTGATTTTTTGGGCTAAAAATTCAGCAACCTTTTGTGGCAGCTCGCAATTCAGCTGTTTAGCTTTGGCTTGCAGAATGCCGATTCTCAAGTCGAAATCCGTCGGATGAATATCGGCGACTAAACCGCACCCAAGGCGTGAACGCAAACGAGATTCGATGCCTTCCAAATCAGAAGGAGATTTATCAGCTGAAATGATAATCTGACGTCCTTCTTCTATAAGAGAATTAAAAGTATAGAAAAATTCTTCCTGAGTGTTGTCTTTTCCGCCCATGAATTGCACGTCGTCTACCATTAAAACATCAACAGAGCGAAATTGTTCTTTGAAAGCCGCTGTGTCTTTGTAGCGCAGAGCTCTAACAAATTTATACATAAACTTTTCAGCAGAAAGATAAACAATATTTTTTTCAGGGTTGCGTTGTTTTATATGCCATGCGATTGCGTGCATAAGATGGGTTTTTCCCAAACCAACGCCGGAATATAAAAATAGCGGGTTAAATGGAATGTCGTCAGATTCCGCTACTTTTCGGGCTGCCGCGTATGCAAATTCGTTAGTTTTTCCAACAACGAAATTATCAAAAGTATATTGCGGATTGAGCGGCACCGAAAGCGACTGATTGGGATCGGCAAAATTAACATAGCCATTGTCAGGTTGTAAATCGCTTATTCCTGTCTGATAAATATTTTGAGGAGCAGGACTGGAAAGAATTTTCTTAGTTAAAGAACGGCAGGACGGATTATGTGTGCCGTTAATATTTTCTTCTTCTGCTGCCTGAACGATAAAATTAATGTTTTTTATTTCTGGATTTTTCTTTTCCCAAATTTTATGAATTCGGTCTGAGTAGTTGGTTATCACCCAATTGCGCATAAAACGAGTCGGAACGCAAATATTCATAACACCGCTTGAAAAAGAACTGATGCTCAGCGGTTTAAGCCAGCTGTCAAAAGCTTTTTCTCCCACCTCTTGTTTGAGTTGAGAACAAATCTGTCCCCATTCGTTCTGGACGGCGTCGTAGTCGTTCCGTATTGCTTCATCAGACATTATCTTACTATCCTCTATAAAGTCCAAAGGTTAAAACAGATAAATCAATAATTCATCGATTTGATGGTCTGATAATAAAAGGTTAAAAAACAAAAAACAACAGAACATTTTTAGAACATTGCAATTAAATTCCTTGACATAGCGAAAGACAGAGAGTCGCAAAGATTCTGGCATTTTGAGGCTAAAAAGACAACAAAAACCGCTATCCTGCTTTTAAAGTCAGGAGCGGTTTTCGTAATTGCAATTTTTATAAAAAATTAAAGAGCTTTAATTTTAGCAGACAAACGAGAAACTGTTCTCGAAACAGTATTGCGATGCATAACGCCTTTATTAACAGCTTTCATCAATTCAGACTCGGCAGTAATAAATGCGGTTTGTGCAAGAGCTTTATCTTTAGCAACAATAGCAGCTTCTACTTTCTTAACAAAAGTACGAACTCTGCTTTTGCGAGCACCGTTAATCATGCTGCGTTTAGTGTTTCTTTTAATTCTTGTCTTTGCCGATTTATGATTGGCCATTTTTCAATTCCTGTAAAATTAAGTTAATTACTAAATATTTTCTGATATGCTTTATAAACTCTTACAAGCTTCTAAGTCAACAAAATTTTTGCAAAAAAGTCGAATTCTTCTATTTTTTTATCATATTTTCAAGGTTAATTCGAAATTCGTCTGATTCCAAAGCACTTTTGTAAACTTGTTTTTCAATTTCCAGTCCTTCTTCCAAATCAGAATTTCCGACAGAAGTTTTAATAAGTTCTTTAGAAGTGTTTGTTGCCAAATCGGGCATAGAGGCAATTTTTTCCGCAGCCTTCATTGTTTGGTCATGCAAATACATCAAAGGTATGGTTCTGCTGACCAATCCGACTCTATCGGCCTCTTTTGCTCCCATCGCGCGCCCAGATAAAATCATCTCCATAGCTTTAGCTTTTCCTATAGCCTTTGGCAGACGCTGAGTCGCACCAAATCCGGGAACAGTTCCCAAGCACAGATCGGGCAAAGCAAACCATGTGTTGTCGGCGCAGAAGATCATATCGCAGGCTAAGGCGAGTTCAAAGCCGATGCCAATGGCATAGCCGCTTATTTCGGCTATCAAAGGCTTTTTTATATCTGAAATTTTGCTGAAATTATCGGCCATATCTTCCAATATAGCTGAATTTATGGTTTTGACAAATTCGGTTGCGTTTAATCCGGCTGAAAAAGCTTTTTCGCTTCCACGTAACACAATAACTTTTACATCATCGCTCAAATCAAGTCGATTGATTTCAGTTGCCAAATTATCAAGGGAAGGCGCGTCAATCCGATTGAGATTGTCTTTGCTGGTCAGCGTTACAAGACCGATTGCGCCTACTTTTTCGACTTTTATATCTGTCATTTTATATTCCTAATCTTTGCTTTTAATCGTTATTCTGATTAAAATTGGTTTGCTTCTTTCCAAAGCTATGTCTAAAACTTCCATATCGCGTTCAAAATGTAAAGCTTTTTCTTTAGAATTGATAAATTTCCACCCTAATTGCGGCAATGTATTCTGATAAAATTTTGAAATTTTTGAAAAAGACAATTTTTTCGAAGTTATGTAAGCTTCATCAAAACGGCTTTCATCATT
Source organism: uncultured Azospirillum sp. (assembly GCA_900542055.1). Classification (GTDB taxonomy): domain Bacteria; phylum Pseudomonadota; class Alphaproteobacteria; order RF32; family CAG-239; genus JAFUYI01. The sequence goes on from UQMA01000016.1 coordinate 28,722, forward strand.
GCCGAAAGAAATGCTTGAACTTTGAATTTGTTTTGTGCCGTTCATCAGCGGGATGTCATCCATTCCTTCTATAAAATCGGCGGCAAAAACCGAATTTGAAAATAAAACTAATATCAAAAAAACTTTATTTAATAATTTCATGTTTCCTCACTTTTGCAAAGTTGGACAATAAAAAGTTGAACGTCCGGACAGCATTTTTTCCTGAATTCCTCCGGTTTTGGAAAAGTTGCAAACGCAATCAGGACAACGCTGTCCGTTTTTTTTGTAGACGCAGTGTAAATTTTGAAAATATCCCAAACTGCCGTCCGGCTTTTGATAATCGTGCAAGGTTGAGCCTCCGTTGTCAATGGCTTTTTTCAAAATTAAGCGTGTGCAGTCCACAATTTTGCAGCATTCGTTTTCGTTTAATAAACAAGCTGGACGGAGAGGTGAAATTCTGGCGGCATATAAAATTTCTGAAGCATATATATTACCGATTCCGTTTACGATGCTTTGATCCAGCAGAACTTCTTTTATCGGTGCTTTTTTGTTTTTTATTTTGTTTAGCAAGTATATTCCGTTAAGTTCGGAGTCGAAAGGATCAATACCCATTTTGCAAAAATATTTGCTTTTTTGCAGATTCTCCGTTGGAGTATATGTAAACAAACCAAAGCGCCGCGCATCGTTATAAACAATCCAGCCGTGATTTGTTTCTATTACAATATGATCGTGTTTTTCTTTTTGAGAAGGCAAATCGGCAAAGGTTTTTATTTTGCCGCTCATTCCCAAATGCCAAATCAAGGATAATTTATTGTTTAAATCAATAACAATATATTTTCCGATTCTTCGATATGAAAGGATATTGGCGCCGTTAATTTTTTCGGTTATATCTTCGGGAATTTTTTCTCTTAAATTATCGTTATTTATATGTACAGCCAATATTTTAGCATTGCCTATAAAACCTGCAATGCCGTTTTTAACCGTTTCGACCTCTGGCAATTCTGGCATTTTTCTTTTGTCCTTTTATCTTAAAAAACAGTATAGAAAAGCCGAAATTTTTTTGCAATTGTTTATTTGTTAACAAAACTGATTTGTTCTAAAATTTCATTAACAAAAGATTGGCTGCCTATGCCGTGTCTTCGGGTTTTTATTTCGCCCATAGGCGATTTGTTGTAAAAATAAAGCATAATAAACAAACGTGTATAATAGGTTAGTCCAAGTCCGCAACTATTGCTGTTTTCGATAAGTTCTAAAAAATCATTGCGGGAAACATGTTCATTTTTGCATATAGAATCAAGCAAACGCCATTCCGTAACGCATAAACGCATACTTGTGCGGCGGTTATTTATGAAAAGAACTTTGTTAAGTAGTTTTGTCATTGCTATTATCTGTTCCTATAAACAATATTATTGCCATAAGTTATCTTTGTGAGTATATTAATAATAGAAAATAAACACAACTAAAAAAAGAAAAAAATAATAATAAATGCCAAAAGTCGTAAGAAGCAAAAAATATTATAATCCTCAGCGTAAAGACGAAGGATGCAAGTGTGATTTTCCAGGGTGCACAAAAGCGGGAGAATATCGTGCTCCGAAAGACCGTTCGTTAAAAGAGTATTATTGGTTTTGTCTGGAACATGTACAGGCTTACAATGCCGGCTGGAATTATTATGACGAAGAAGAGGCCGCTGAACCTCGTCCAGAAAACGAAAAAAAAGCGAGAATGCATTTTAAGGGGTATCGTTCAAAAGTTAATTATCAATACGGATATAAAATCAAAGACGACTATGGCTTTTTTGGAGATTATGCCGAAAATTTTGATTCGCGTAACAGTGTTTATTATACGGAACAGGAAAAAGAATTTTTGAAAATTATGGAACTTTCAGGAGATGAAATTTCTATACCTTTGCTTAAAAAGCAGTATAAAAAATTAGTAAAAAAATATCATCCCGATTTAAACCGAGATGATAAAAATGCCGAAGAAAAATTTAAACAGCTTTCAACGGCATATCAGGCATTACTTAAAAAATTTTCCTGAACTTAATTTCGTTTGCGGCGTAAAAGAATGCGGATAACGCCTGTGCCGCCGTCTTTTGGGGCGGGGTGATCTATTATCAGTATCAACGGTCTTATTTCGGGTAAATTAAGCCACTGCGGAACGCGGTCTTTTAATACACCGCGGGCGGCAAAAAAATCAAAATCGTCGGGGGCGTGAAGACCTTTTCCGGTTATGATGTGTATGCAGCGTTTCCCTCTCAAATAAGAGGTTTTTACAAAATTTACAACCTTATCAAAAGCTTTATCTTCCGTACATCCGTGCAAATCAAGTTCAGCTTCGGTTTTGAATTCTCCGTTTTTAAAACGACGAACAGTTTTTGCGTCAATATTTGCATCTTGTCCGATTTC
>UQMA01000017.1 GCA_900542055.1 uncultured Azospirillum sp.
AACCACAATGTCGGTAACTTTTGCACCGCGGGCGCGCATTTCGGAAAATGCTTCGTGTCCGGGAGTATCAATGAATGTAATTTTTTTACCGCCATCAACTTCAATCTGATAAGCGCCGATATGTTGTGTGATACCGCCGGCTTCTTTGGCTGCAACGTTGGTTTCACGCAGGGCATCCAAAAGCGAAGTTTTTCCGTGGTCAACGTGTCCCATAACAGTAACGACCGGTGCGCGCGGCAATTGTTTTTCAGGAGCTGCATCCTCGGCATTTTTTAAAATGTCTTCAACATCGCTGTCGGCAACACGTTTCCATTTGTGTCCCATTTCTTCAACAACAATCTGAGCAGTATCGGCGTCAATAGCCTGATTGATGGTTGCCATAACACCGAGCGACATCAATTTTTTGATAACATCAGCACTTTTTTCAGCCATACGGTTGGCAAGTTCCTGTACAGTTATAACTTCAGGAATTGTCACTTCTTTGACAATTTTTTCCTGAGGTTGAACAATAACGGCAGGTTTGGGCTGTTTTTTCTTGAAACGGCGGCGTGGTGCTCCAAAACCGTAATCATCATCGTCATCATCACCACCAAAACTATTAATGTTTACTTTACCGCTGCGGCGTTGAGGTTCGAAACTGCGTTTTGTAATTTTGCGACGATCTTGCTCAAAAGCCTCATTTTTACTTGCATTATGTTTTTTATTTGCAAATTTATCGCTGTCGTCATCTTCTTCATCAAAGTCTTTTGAATGACGCTCTTTGCTTTTGAAACTTTTATCTTCTTCAACGGATTGAGAAGTTTGTTGTTTTGCTGCAGCTTTTTCACGCGTGGCTTTGGCTTGTTCTTCTTTTGCTTTTTGAGCTTCTATTGCTGCTAAACGTTCAGCTTCTTCGGCTTCTTTGCGTTCCTTTTCCGCCCGCATTTCTTCTTCTTTTTTCTGACGAAGCAATTGCTTTTCTTCTTCTTCCTGTTGGCGTTTAGCTTCATGCTCTTTGGCTTCGGCAATCAAGCGCAACTTAGCCTGTGTAGCTTCATCAAGTTTTACTTCTTTGTTTTCGGTATTATTTCCAGCCGAAATAACTCTTTTTTTGCGGACTTCAACCTGCACGACTTTTTTGCCGTCATGAGAAGATGCTTTTTCTCCCAAACCCTTTAAAGTCAAAGTTTTTTTGCCTGATAAGGTTAATTTGGTTTTTGCATTATCTTCTGTCATGTAAAATATTCTCCATAAAATTCATTTTTAAGAATTAATAAAATTTTGCCATTTTTTCAATTGATTATATACTGTTTGACTCATTTCGCTTTTGAGCAGAGCGGCATGAACCGTATTTGTTCTGTTTAATGTTTTATCTAACTCCTCAATACTGAATAATGCCAAAATTTCCGTATTCTTAGCAGCTGCAACAATTTTTGCGTGTCCGTCAGCGCCGGCATCGATGGCTTCAAGCACAAAAGCTACTTTGCCATTGGCCAATTTTTCCTTTACTTTGTCAAAGCCAGAAATCAATACACCTGCTTTTTTAGCCAAGTTTATAGACTCTAATGCCCGACTTTTCAAGATATTTTCTACAATTTCCAACAAGTTAGGCATAATGGTCGTGTTTTTTCCTAATTTGCGGAAAATATTTTTATTGATTGCCTCACTTAAAACTTGACGCGAATTGGTTAAATAAAAACCTTTTCCAGGCAATCTTTTTTTAAAATCAGGTACAACCTGACGATCTGGAGTAAGGGTAAAACGCAAGAGTTCATCTTGCGTTTTTTCCACTCCGGTCAATAAGCATGTGCGATTGGAATTAGTTGCTGCTTTCATCCAGATTTTGTCCTTCTTTGGCAAACCAATGTTCGCGGGCAGCCATAATCACTTTGTTTGCTTCGTCAAGTGAAAGACTGTTTTCTCCAAGCATTTCAATCAATTCGTCAGCTGCTAAATCGGCAACATCGTCAAGAGTTTTTACGCCCTTTTCCGCCAATGTCAAAATCAGATCCTGATCCAAACCGGTTACGGTTTTGATAGTATCGTCAATGCCGAGTGATTTGCTCTTTTGCGCAAATTCCGCGTTGCGCTTGGCAATAAACTCTTTGGCGCGGTTTTGCAGTTCGGTGGCAACATCTTCATCAAAGCCTTCGATTTCGGCTAATTCGCTCAAAGGAACGCCTGCAACTTCATCAATATTAGTGAAGCCTTCGGCAATCAACAAATGAGCAATCATTTCATCTACGTCAAGAGCATCCATAAAGCGCTGTGAGCGAACTTTGTTTTCGTTTGCGCGGCGTTCCTGTTCTTGTTCTTCAGTCAAAACATCAATATCACAGCCCAACAATTGAGAGGCTAACTTAACGTTTTGTCCGCGGCGGCCGATAGCAATTGAAAATTGTTCTTGCGGAACAACGGCTTCAATGCGGTTATTGTCTTCATCGAGAACAACTTTTGTTACTTCTGCCGGAGCTAAAGCGCTGACAATATATTGTGCTTTGTCTTCAGAATAAGGAATGATGTCGATTTTCTCGCCTTGCAGTTCGGTCACAACAGCTTGAACGCGGATACCGCGCAAACCAACGCAGGCGCCAACCGGATCAATTGTGAGATCGTTGGCTTTTACCGAAATTTTTGCTTTTGAACCAGGGTCGCGCGCAACACTGATGATTTTTACGATACCGTCATAAATTTCAGGAACTTCCTGTGTGAACAGCGCTGCCAAAAATTCAGGACAAGTACGAGACAAGAAAATTTGCGGACCTTTGTTTTCGCGGCGAACATCAAGCACATAAGCGCGGATACGATCGCCGTTTTTGAATTTTTCCCGAGGTATGATTTCATCACGACGCAAAATAGCTTCGGTTTTGCCTATATCAACAATAACATTGCCAAATTCAATTCTTTTAATGGTACCATTGATAATTGTGCCGATTTTTTCTTTATATTCTTCATATTGGCGATTGCGTTCAGCGTCGCGTACTTTTTGCACAATTACCTGTTTGGCAGTTTGAGCGGCTACACGGCCGAAATCAATCGGAGGTAAGGGATCGATGATATATTCGCCAAGTTTTATGTCTTTATTAATGGCTTTTGCGTCATCAAGCAAAATTTGAGTAAATTCGCTTTCTTCATCAATATGGTCGACAACTTCGCGATAGCGAGCTAAAGAAATGGCACCGGTTTTGCGGTCGATGGAAGCGCGGATATCGTGCTCAAAACCGTAACGGGAACGTCCGGCTTTTTGTATGGCAACTTCCATAGCTGCAAAAACATCTTCTTTATCGATGTTTTTTTCTCTGGCGACAGTATCTGCAACCTGAATAATTTCGGGTCTTGGCATATTTTCAATATTTGGCATTTTTCCCTCTTTGAAAAATTAGTTTAAATTTTCTTGTTCTTCTGCTTCGGCCTCAGCTTCGGCAGCAGCAATAAGTTCATCAGTCAAAAGCAATTTTGCTTTTGAAACGGCATCATAAGGAATCATCCATTCCTTATCGTCCATCAAAAAAACAATGGTATCGTTATCAACGCGAATAATACGACCTTTAAATCTTTTGCGCTTTTCAATTTCGACATCGGTTTCTATTTTGGCTTCAAAACCGGAAAATCGAACGAAATTTTCCAAACTTGTTAAAGGACGGTCAAGTCCGGGGGAAGAAACTTCCAAAGTATATTTGCCCGAAATGGGGTCCTTTTCATCCAATACAGCTGAAATTGCCCGACTTGCGGCGGCGCAATCGTCAACGACGATGTTTTTGCGGTCTTTGCGCTCAATCATAACCTGAAGCGTAGGGTTGACATTTCCGATGGTGATTATGCGCACCAAATCAAATCCCAATTCATTTACAATTGGTTCAAGCATATCATTCAGGTGGTGTTTTTTTTGCATATATTTTCCTTTTTATTAACAAAAAAGCGGGGCTTTCGACCCCACTTTCAAAGACTATTATATGAAAGAATGCAAGTTATATAACACATTATTTTTCAAAAATAAAGCCTTTTTTTGTTATTGCGGTAAAATCTTTTGCAAGGTATGTAAAAGCTGATATAAAAAACGTTGATTTCGGAAATGAGTTGTTATAATCTGCCGAGCAGATTTTGTTTTAATTTGGAGAGTGCCGATGCAAAAATATATTACTACCCCTATTTATTATCTTAACGGTTTGCCGCATATCGGGCATGCCTATACTTCTATTTTAGGCGATGTTATGAAAAAGTTTGAACAAATGCGCGGCAACGAAGTTTTTTATTCCACCGGCACCGACGAGCATGGTCAGAAAAATCAACACAGTATTGAAGCCAGCGGATTAACAGCAGAAGAATTTTTGCAAAAACAAAGCGATAATTTTAAAAATTTGTTTGTACGCCTTGGAATTGATTTTGACTATTTCGTTAGAACATCAAAACCTGAACACAAAAAAATAGTGCAGGAAATTCTTCAGAATATTTACGACCGCGGGCTGATTGTTAAAAAATCTTATGAAGGTTTGTATTGCGAAGGATGCGAGCAGTTTAAGAAAAAAAGCGATTTGGATGAAAACGGCTGTTGTCCCGATCATAAAGTTGCTCCTAAGGCAATAAGCGAAGAAAATTATTTCTTTAAGCTGGAACCTTACCGTCAATGGCTGATTGAGTATATTAAAAATAATCCCGATTGGATACAACCGGCAAAATATGCAAACGAAGTTTTGGGTATGTTAAAAGAACCTTTGGAAGATTTGTGCATTTCCCGCCCGAAGTCACGTGTTTGGCTGGGAGTAGAACTTCCTTTTGATAAAGATTATGTGACTTATATTTGGTTCGATGCTTTGGTTAATTATATTTCAACATTGAATTTTGGACATAATCCTGATTTTGAAAGAATTTGGGCGAATTCTAACCATCTTATCGCTAAAGATATTTTAAAGCCTCACTGTATTTACTGGCCGATTATGCTGCATGCTTTAGGTGTTAATCCGGTTAAACATTGCTTTATTCACGGCTATTGGATTGGCGAAGGCGGCGTTAAAATGTCAAAATCTTTGGGAAATGTGGTAGATCCCGTTGAAGTAATTGATTTGCTGGGCGTTGATGCTTTGCGTTTCTATTTGATTAATAATATGACTATGACCGGTGACAGCCAGATCAGCGTTGATTTGTTGAAGCAGGGATACAGAATGCTGGCTAATAATATCGGCAATTTACAGATGCGCGTGCTGAAGATGGTACAGAAAAGCCTTGAAGGCAAAATTCCGTCAAAAGCAGGGCAAAATGAAAATGATAAAAAACTGATAAGCGATATTGCCGGCCGTTTTCAACGTATTTTCAGTCAGGATATGAGTTTGGAAACGGTTAGCGAATTAGCTGACAGTATCGTTAAAGCAGGAGATGCGACTAATGCTTATTTTGCGGCCAATACTCCTTGGGTTTTGGCTAAAGATCCAGCTCAGCGCAGTCGTTTTGAAGCCGTTGTTTATACAACTTTGGAATGTTTACGGCTTATCGGTTTGGCTTTGTATCCTTTGGCACCGACAACAGCGCTAAAAATTGAGGAATCTTTAGGAATTGATACTCCTCAGTTTAAAGCTGATTTCGAGCCTCTGAAATTAAAAGAAGGGGCAGAAGTAAAAGTAGGAGATCCGCTGTTTCCGATTGTTGAGTAAAAATAAAGGCTCTTTCGGGAGCCTTTTTGTTTGACAATAAAGACTTAAAAGCTTATATTTTAAATAGTTTCTTTTATTATTTTAAATATATTTAATTTTATATCTATGGCAGAAAAAATAATTTCTTTCTCAGACGTGAGATTGTGGAAACACAGCATTATCGGTAGTGTTTTCAGAGGTGTGAAAGGATTGTATGAGTATCCTGTTGTTTATACTGACGGTTTGATTTCTCGTTGCAAAAAAGACAAAGCAGGACGCAAACCGTGGGGCATTTTGTTCCGCAATCGTATTGTTGCGTTGAATGATGCTCCTGAGAAAATGACTTTTGCAGCTGCAGAACATTATTGTCAAGATGCGGTTTTTGCTGGAGAATATTGCGTTGTTGAGGATTTTGAGTTGTTGGAACGTCTGAATAAACAGATTTATAAAATAAATCGTTTATTACAGGAACTCGGAGGCACGCCGTTGAAAAATGATTATTATTTATCACGTACGGTTTGCGCTCGAGGACATGATGTAGTGAAGATGAACGGTCTTAAGAATCGCAATATTCGCTATGCTGCTCCTGAAGACAGAGTTTGCTTTCGTCCAATGATTGATTTGAGATTGTATTTTCGTTAACTGTAAAAAAAAGCCTTGTTGACACCAACAAGGCTTTTTTTTATTGGATTATTTATGAACATAATATTGTGCATATATATTTTGTAAAGCGCATAAAATATCATTGTCTTTAAATAAATAGGAACAATCCTTCGGATAAGGATGGTTTAATAACAGCTTAACAGGCATTGTTTTAATTTTTGACGGTAAAAAATGCCGGCAAAAGGCGTAAAGAGAGGCATTAATCGCCAATTCTGAAGAAGTATCATATCCTATTTGTGACAGCATTTTTGCAATATTTTTTTCATTGGAAGAATTATTGCCATACCATATACCTATATTTTCATCAGCTAATGCTTTCCACGGAAAAGCTTTCCCCGGATCAGGTTTTCTTAAAGGCGCAATATCGGAATGTCCGACAATCATTTCTGGCGATATGTGCCAACGTTCGATTATTTGGCGGCACAATAAGCACAAAGATTTAATTTGTTTGTTGCCGAAAGCGCTTTGACCAAGCGTGCGGTGGCATACTTCTATTCCTATTGAACGTGAATTTATATCGCTTAGCCCTCGCCAGCTGCTTATTCCCGCTTGCCACGCGCGGTTTTCTTCCTCAACGCAATTGTAAATTGTCCCATTATAATCAACAACATAATGTGTGCTCAGCTGCAGTTCGTCAAGTCGATGGATTCCTTCTTCCGCGCTATGCGCCATCGAATGAATAACCAGCATTTCAATAGGGTGTTTCCTTTGGTTATAGTGAGGCAAAGGCGCTTTTTTACAGACAAATTGTTGATAATTCAATGCCGAAATCCCCTGATTGCTTTATTTGGTTACGGTGGCAAAAACGCCGGTAACTGAAGTAAAGTTTTTCATTATCATAAGTATCTATACCGGATAGAGAGACATTTGTTACACCTGACAAGTTTAAGCGGTGCTTTACATATTGTTCTAAATCGCATAGATATTGCCCATTATCAATAGGAGTAAAAAAAATTGCATTTTCACTGTCTTGTTGAATAAATAAATTCCGCATATCGTCGCGAACCGCAAAATTTTGTTTTTGGAGGCATGGACCGGTTGCGACTGCTATTTCATGCAGATTTGCGCCGTGTTCCAACATGATTTTTAATGTGTTTTCTACAACGCCGCCCAAAGCTCCCCGCCAACCGGCATGCGCGGCTCCGATAATGCCGTTTTTATAATCAGCTAAGAGCACAGGAATACAATCTGCCGTTGTTATTCCTAAAATCATTCCAGATTTGTCAGTTACAACTCCATCAGCCTCTATTTGGTATTGTGATGGTTTATCTAAAAAAACAGACTTAGCCGTATGTGCCTGCTTTAAGCGTACAATTCTTTTTCCTGATAGACCATAATAAGCGCCGACAACATTTAAATTTTTAATTAAATTTTGCGGATTATCCGAACTGCGGTAATTAAAATTTAAGCTGTTGTATATTCCTTTCGAAAAACCACCTGTCCTCCCGAAAAAAGCGTGTTTTGTTAAAGGAAGATTGGGGGCGTTGTATATATGCGGCATTATTCTATAACCTCAAAAACGGTTTTTCTTGGAGCAGGATTTTTATCACTGATAAAAATGTTGCGGCGAATGGTTTCAGCAGCTTGTTCATAATCACTTTCGTTTTCTGCATGTACAAAAGCCAGAGGTGTCTCCTCGTCAACATAATCGCCGATCTGGCAGAAACCAGAAAATCCGGTTGCGTAGTCGATGGATTGATTTGGATTTGTTCGTCCTCCTTTGAGTGCTACAACGCCTAGTCCTATATTACGTGTGTTCATGCCGGAAATATAGCCGGAAGTTTCTGCAAAAACAGGAAGTTTCAGTTGACTTGCCGGCAGATATTTTTCGGGATTTTCAACAAAATCGTTTGGACCTCCGAGAGCGCTGACCATGCGGGCAAAAATTTCAACGGCTTTGCCTGTCTCAAGATTTTGACGTAACTGTTGTTTTGCTGCTTCAACAGTTGTGAAAAGCTTGGCTTGGACGAGCAAATTAGCGGTTAATTCCATTGTTATCGAATCGAGGCGGGGATCAATATTGATGTTTTTGAGATAATTTACGGCTTCAAGCATCTCAACGGCATTTCCGGCAGTTGTCCCCAGAACCTGATTCATATCCGTTAAAAGAGCTTTTGTTCCTGTTCCTGCGTTATTTGCAACACTGACGATAGATTTTGCCAGTGCTTGCGCGTCTTCAAGACTTCCCATAAAAGCGCCGTTTCCGCATTTTAAATCCATAATCAAATAATCAAGTCCGGCCGCTAATTTTTTAGACAGAACCGAAGCTGTAATCAGTGGAATTGATTCGACTGTGCCGCTCACATCGCGAATTGCGTAAATTTTTTTGTCTGCCGGAGCTAGATTGCCGGTTTGTCCGATAATGGCGCAACCGACTTCTTTTACCGTTTTGCGGAACAGTTCATTGGATGGGCAAGTTTGATAGCCGGGGATAGAATCAAATTTGTCCAAAGTTCCGCCGGTATGTCCCAATCCGCGTCCTGAAATCATGGGAACATAAGCTCCGCAGGAAGCAAGAAGCGGAGCCAGCATTAAACTGACTTTATCTCCGACGCCGCCCGTGGAGTGTTTGTCTACGGCAGGCCCGTTTAAGTCATCCCATTTCAAAATGTCGCCTGAATCTCTCATGCTGAGCGTTAATGCTGTGGTTTCGGCTTTGGTCATACCGTTCAAAAAAACAGCCATGGTCAGAGAGGCTATTTGACAGTCAGCTATTTCACCGTTTGTGATGCCTTTTATAAAGGCATTGATTTCATCGGCTGAAAGTTCTTGTTTGTCGCGTTTTTTGCGAATTAATTCTTGTGGTAACATGTCAACACCCCTTTTTTATAATTTGAATTAAGTTATCGAGCAAAGAACTGGCTCCTATTCTGAAATGCTGCGGAGCCGGCCAATCTTCGCCCAATATGGATTGAGCCAAAATAAAATATTGTCTTGCCTGTTCAAAATTTTTAATGCCGCCGCTGGCTTTAAAACCAACATTGCGCGGTGTTTCTCTAATAACTTCCAAAATTGCGTTTGCCGCATCGGTAGTCGCTGAAATTTGAGTTTTTCCGGTTGAAGTTTTAAGAAAGTTTATATTATATTCCAAACAAAGACGGCAGGCTTCTTTTAAGTTTGATATATGAGGAAAAGCTCCGCTTTCAAGGATTATTTTTATTTGTTTTCCATTGGCTTCTTTAGTGACGCATTCCATAAAATGCCGGCAGATATCGGTTTTTCCCGACAAAAAATCTTTATAAGGAAATACGGCGTCGATTTCATCTGCGCCAAAGGCTTTGGCTTTTTTTATTTCTTCAGCAATTTCTTTAAAATTTGTTCCGCCGGCTGGAAAATTGATAACAGTAGCGATTTTTATACCTTGTCCGTCAAGCAGTTTTTGTGCCAATGGTATAAATTTTGAATATATGCATACGGCAGCTACTTTGCCGTATGGCGTGCATGCTTTTTCACATAATTTTGTTATTGCCGTTTCGTTGTCATCTTTATTTAATGAAGTTAAATCCAGTCCGGCAATGAGTTTTTGAGCCATTTCAAAATCACGCATATTTATTTCTCCGTAAGATAGGTCTTTATTAAAAGAGTTAATCCGGCGGAAGCTTTGTCGGCTCCGGCTAAAGTTTCTTCATGGCTGAGAGGTGTTGTCTGCATTCCTGTTCCGAAATTTGTTATGGCGGAAAACGCCAATACTTTTATACCGCAATGAACAGCGGCAATAACTTCGGGGACAGTCGACATACCGACAGCATCGGCTCCGAGAGTGCGAAATGCTTTGATTTCGGCAGCTGTTTCAAAATTCGGTCCCAAAACCATCAAATAGACGCCTTCGTGTAATTTTATGTTGGCCGCAGTTGCTATTCTATGGATTTTTTTGCGTAATTCCAAATCATAAGCGTTGCTCATATCTACAAAACGCGGTCCTGTCTTTTCGTCATTTGGACCAATCAGCGGATTTTGTCCCGAGAAGTTTATGTGGTCGCTGATGAGCATAATTTCTCCAGGGGCAAAATCAGGATTGAGAGAACCGGCGGCGTTGGTGACAATAAGTTCTTTAATGCCAATGTATTTCAAAGCATGAATAACTTCGGCAATTACGGACGGGCGGTGTCCTTCATAAAGATGAAAACGCCCCTGCATACATAGAATCTCGCGTTTTCCTAAAGTTCCGATAATCATTCGTCCCTGATGTCCGGCAACAGTGCTTTGCGGAAAACCTTCAATTTCATGATAATCGATAACCAGCGGGTTTGAAATGCCGTCAGCCAATTTTCCAAGCCCTGAGCCGAGGATTAAAGCCGTTTCCGGAGTCCGGCCTTTCAACATTTGTTTTAATTGCTGCAAATTTATCATCTTAAAATTCCTCAAAAGCGTGCGGTAACAAATCGGATATTAAAAAAGAACGGAAATTTTTATTTATATCGGCTGTAATAATTTCGGTTTCTTTGGTCGAAAATTCTTTTATTCTTTGCAGGCAGGCGCCGCACGGAGTAACTAAAGCCTGTCCGTCGGAAATAACCATAATTTTTATTATTTTACGCGCTCCGGTGGCCGCCATCGCGGCAATAGCACCGGCTTCGGCGCATGTTCCGCAGGGATAAGAAATATTTTCCGTGTTGCATCCTGCATATATATTGCCGTCATCAGCCAACACGGCTGCTCCTACTTTGAAATGGGAATAAGGAGCATAAGCATTTTGCATTGCTTGAAAGGCTTTATCAAAGAGCTGTTGATTTTTTTTCATGTTATGACTTGACCTTAAATGTTTTATTAATCAATATAAGGGGTATAATATGTCATGATTGTACATTTAGCAAAGATTATTTTCACTTATACCGCCGATGATGCGATATCGGCAGACGAAGAAGGATGAGCAATGTTTAAAAAAATATTTTTTGGATCTTTGACAGTTGTTATTTTAGCGGTTGTCGGCGCCACAGTCTATTTGAATATGATTGATTGGAATGAGCACAAAGCCGTTATTGCCAAACAATTTTCCGAGGCTACGGGCAAACAGGTCGCTTTTAACGGTTCTGTAAGCTTTAATATTTTCCCAACTCCTTCTTTGGAAGCTGCGGATATTGATATTTATAACATTGATGCTGCGGGCAAACAGGTTGCTTTGGCTAAAATTCAAAAATTGGTTGCTTCTTTGTCTGTGCGCTCTCTTTTGCAAGGGCGCGTTAATGTTGAAAATATGAAAGTGATAAATCCCGAGATTTTCATTGAAGCATATGATGATGGAACTCTTAATTGGCAGTCGGGAGCCGGAAATAATCAGGATTTTTCAATTAAGAACGTTGAAGTTTCTTTCGGCAGTGTTTTGCTGGATAATGCAAAGGTGCATCTTATTGATCGTTTGTATGATGTTGATACTTTGGTCGGTAATATCAATGCTGAAGTTATTGCCGGCAGTCTTTTCGGACCATATAGAATCGAAGGAAGCTATATTAAAGACGGAAATCCTGGGGGATTTGCAATTGATCTCGGCAAATTTTCAGACAGTTTTGCAACTTCTGTTAATGCGGTTATAAGTCATCCGCAGTCGGAAAGTTATGTGCGTTTTGACGGAACGGTTTTGTTGAAAAACGATGCTGTTAACGGAAATATTACGGTTGAGTCCAAAAATCCGGTCAATTTTGTAAATTCTTTATTTAAAAAAGCTGAAATATCTGAGGATTATGAACATCCGTTGGCTATGTCTTTGGCTGTTAAAAGTGATAAAAGCCAAATTGCCTTGTCTAATATTGTGATAAAATATGCGGGCAGCGCCGGTGCCGGAAATATTTTAATTCCTCGGACTGAAACCAAAATCGGCGAAACGGGAATGGAACGCCGTCGTATCGATATGGCGTTTAATATGGCCGAATTTAATTTGGAGCCGGCTTTACAGCTGATTGAAGATTTTTTAAAAAAATATGATGGTCAAGACTATGTACCAGAATATAATTTTGACATTATTGCTGATTTGAAAGCCGTAAAAACAACTTATAAAAATCAGGTTATCCGCGATTTGGATTTGAGCGTCGATTTTATGAATAATGTTTTGTCTGTTCAAAATCTGTCGGCTCAGCTGCCTTTTGACGGCATAGCAAAAGCAAAAGGCGAATTGTATGCTGTTGAAAAAGTTATGACTTATAATTTTGATATTGAAGCTAGCAGTCCTGATTTTGCTAAAACGGTAAATTGGCTGGGGTATAATTTGCAGCCTCTGTCTAAAAATATTTATAAAAGATCATCTGCTAAATTTACTTTAGCGGGAACTTTGCAAACTATTAAAATGGCTCCGTTTATTTTGAATGTCGATAAAACAGGACTGAACGGTAAGCTGGCTATGGTTCGCGGAAAAGAAAATAAATATTTTATAATAGCCGAAGCTGACAATATAAATTTTGACAATTATATAGAAAATATGCCGGAAGATATTGCTTCAGCCGATTTTTCAGATAAAGTCAACTATCGTTTTAAGCAGCTTGAATTTTTGAAAGACAAAGATGTCCAATTCAGATTGAATTTGAATTCTGGAATCTGGGGAAAGATTCCGTTTGAAAAACTGGAGGCAGACGGCGTTCTCAAAAACGGCGTTTTAAAGTTAAGCGGTTTATCTTTGGGCGATGTTGCCAGTGCTCAAATTGCAGCCCGCGGCGAAATAAGCGGTTTTGGAGATGAAATTCAGTTCAAAAATCTCAATTATGGCATTTCGGTAAAAGACAATGCAGCTTTTACCGAAAGAATGGAAATAAGCCTGCCGAAAATCAAATTTAATAATTTATTGCAATTTACTTCAAAAGGTGTCATTACCGGCGGTCTTAAACGTATGGCTGTTAAATCTTCGTCAAAGCTTGGTGATGTTGATGCAGCATATAAAGGCGAAATAAGCAAAAATGAAGGAAAATATGATTTAAATGGCAAAATTGAATTGCGAAATAATGATTTTGTTAGAATGCTGAATAATTTTTCAATTAATTACAATCCTGAATATCCATTGGGATTATTAAAATTTTCAGCCGACATCAAAGGCAATTCATCAGCTCTGCTGCTGAAAAATTTAAATGCCAATATCGGAGCTAATAATTTTGCAGGTGAATTATTGTTTATTGAAAAAGAAGGTCGAAATGTTTTTAAGGCTAATTTGAATATTAATAAGTTTGAATTTGAGCGCTTTTTCTATAATACAAATACTCGTGCGGAATTGAGCGCATTTCGTCCTAAGGGCGAAAAAGTTCCGTTTTTATCCAAACCTTTGCTGAGC
Source organism: uncultured Azospirillum sp. (assembly GCA_900542055.1). Classification (GTDB taxonomy): domain Bacteria; phylum Pseudomonadota; class Alphaproteobacteria; order RF32; family CAG-239; genus JAFUYI01. The sequence goes on from UQMA01000017.1 coordinate 13,516, forward strand.
AAAGCAAAAATAGATTATGATTGGAGCAAAAATTTGGATATTGAGGCTAAAATTAATGCCGGAAAAATTACTTTGCGGGATCAAAATTTGACTAATGCTTCATGGATTATGGTTTTGAACAAGCAAGTGTTGAAAATTGCTCAATTTACGGCTGAAAAGGATAAAGGTATTGTCAATACCGATTTTGAACTTAATATTCCGGCCGGAAATAAATTAATCGGTAAACTTAATTTGTCTAATATAAATTTGAATAAGGATGAATGGAGCGGGTTGACTTATGGTTTGCTTGCAGGACAGCTTTCAGCCGATGTTTCTTTTGATACTTCCGCCGCTTCGGTCGATGATCTTATGACGCAGCTTTCGGGAAAAGGCACGTTCAAAATTGAAAAGCCGACAGTCAAAGGATGGAATTTGGGGGTTATTGAAGCCGATTTGGAAAAAAGAAGTTTGGCAGACGGTTTTAAAGCTCTGGTTCAAGAAAATTTAAGTCGCGGCGAAACTATCTTTAATTTGATAAATGGCGAATTTACAGTTGATAATGGTAATTTCAATCTTAGAAAAACGATGTTTGATGGAGATACATATAGTGTGGAAATGACGGCTGACGGCAACTTGCCTTCTTGGAACGTAAATGCTTTGTGCCATGCTAATTTTAAGGGATTGGAAAATGTTTCAGGTTTTGACTTTACGTATGACGGAGGCATAAATGCCCCATCGCTTGAAACTGATGTTTCACGCGTTACGGACGTTTATACTGCGCATTTGCAAAAAGCAGCTGCTGAGGCTAAAGCCGCTGCAGATGCAAAAATTAAAAAATATCGTGATTTAATGGCAGAACAACAGGAACGGGCGGAAAAATTCAGAAAACGTCTGAATGAGACGATTTTGCCTGAATATAAGGTTGTTTCAGTTAGAACTTCCGATGAAAAAATGAAACGCTACTATTCAACCGTAAGCCGCCAAATCAATAAAGCAAATTCTGATATCGGCGAAATTATTTCAAAAAAGAATATGGTTGATATTGGTGATGAAGTTATTGCCGCATTAAAAGAACAAAATGATTCTGTAGAAGAACAGCTGAGCAAAATTGAAAGAGATATTACATCTATTCATGCTCAAGATGTTCGCTTGCGCATCAACCAAAATTTTGCGGCGATTTCTGAAATATCAAACAAAGCGCAGAATCTGCCGACCAAATTGCTTGAAGCCAACGGAAAATTTGGAGAACGTTTGGCAGCCATCAGCACAGGATATGTTTTGGAAAGAGATGATGAAGCTGAATCTATGCGTAAAAAATTGGAAAATCTGGTCGGTGAAATTGATATGGCTTTTCAGCAGGCTTCACGTGATAATGTGGTTGCCAGAGGAATAACGGATATTGAAGTTTTGGAAAATTATGCAACCGATTTTGCAAAAATTCGCAGAAATATCAGTGAAAAATCAACAGCTGCAGAGCAAACTCTTCGTACATATCAAATTAATATTGATGCCAAAATAAAGAATGAAGAGCAGTCGTACAGACAACGTTTGCATGATGAAGCCGTTCAAAGAAAAATAAACGAAAATACCGGACAAATAACAACTGCCGGCGGACGTACGGAAAAAGTTGAACGCAATCTTGATGAAATAGCCCGTTCGGAACAGGCTCTTCGCCAACAAGGACAGGTTTTGGATTTCAGTAAAGATACACAAAAGGGAATTGTTGTTCGTAATCAATAAAATAGAGGCCGGATTTCCGGCTTTTATTTTATTGTCACAAAAACGGTGGACTAAAACTTAAATGACTTGTCGATACGGTTTTTGGTGCTATATTTTATTACATTAATAAACTGATTATTTTTGGAGATTTTAATGTTTAGAAAACCTGAGGTATGTATCCTCCCCGTGGCGGGATTGTCAACACGCAATCTGCCGGCGACAAAAGTTTTGCACAAAGGATTTTTAACTTTAAACAGCCTGCCTATAATTCAATATGCGGTAGATGCCTGTGCTGAAATAGGAATTAAAGAGATAGTATTTGTTTATAGTGATCAGTCATGCAGACATTTATTTGAAAGCTATTATAAACCATATCCGTGGTTGGAAGAGCATTTAAGAGAAAAAGGCAAAATGGATTTGCTGAAGGTTGTGCAGGAAATCATTCCGGAGGGAATGAAATTTCATTTTGCTGAGCAGAAAGAGCCAAAGGGCAACGGACACGCGGTTTTGATGGCAAAAGAATATGTAGGCGACCGTGATTTTGTAGTTATGTGGCCTGATGATGTTTATATTAATGTTCACGGCGGGGCCGGAATTTTGCGTCAATTGCTTGATGTTTACGAACAGGAAGGCGGTATGGTGGAAAATATTATGGAATTTCCACGTGAAGAAATGGTGCGTTATGGCGCATTGATTGGCGCTGTTCGTGATGGAAGAATTGTTCGTGCTAAAGGAAAAATCGAAAAACCATCGTTGGAAAATGTTCCTTCAAATTATGCCAGCATGGGGCCTTATATTATGCCTAATGAAATTATGGATATTTTACCGGAAGTACAGAAAGGAACAAACGGCGAAATCAATTTGGCAGATGCCGCCGGACTTGCTGCCGCCCGAGGAATGAAACTGACCGGCGTGTTATGCGATACAATGCGTTTTGATTGCGGAACAAACGCTGAATTAGCTAAATCAAATCTGAAATTATCATTGATGCGTAATCCTGATTTGCGGGCTTATTGCCGAGAATTGTTGGACACAATGCTGGTTTAGTGAAATTGTTCTAAAATAAAAAGCACCATATTACGGTGCTTTTTTCGTTTTAGCCCATACAATCTTTGTTTTTTTCAAAGAAAAAAGTTCTTGAAAAAACAGAAATAAAGGTGTAAACAATCCACTGTTTGATTGGCACCCCTGGAGGTCAATCAAATGTCTTGATTAAATTTTTAAGGATAAGAAAATGACAGATATTACATTTAATGCTGAAAAGCGCGAAAAAGCAGGTAAGGGGGCAGCTCGGGCATGTCGTCGTGAAGGCCGTGTTCCTGCCGTTATCTATGGTAACAAACAAGAGCCGGTTATGATTAGCCTGCATCCGGTTGAACTTGAAAAAGCTTTGGATTTGGTCGGTTTTTATGATGCTGATATCGAAATTGTTCTCGGCGGCAAAAAAATTAAAGTTTCTTGTCAGGATGTACAATTTCATCCGGTTTCTGACAAGCCGATTCACGTTGACTTTCTCAGAAAATAAGTTTTAAATTTTTTCGGAGCGTATTGGCGGGTGTGCTTTCCTTTTTTACAGGGAAAGCGAAAAGGCAAAACGCTCCGAAAATTTATTTTAAATTCCGGAGAAAAATATGTTTCTAATTGTTGGTTTGGGCAACCCTGGGGCAGAATATGCAGGAACTCGCCATAATGCGGGGTTTTTGGCGGTTGATGCCATAGCTGAAAAGTATGGTTTCGGTGCGTGGCGTGAAAAGTTTGACGGGTTGATTGCCGAAGGGCGCATCGATAACGAAAAAGTATATTTGCTCAAGCCTCAAACTTTTATGAATTTGTCCGGAAATTCAGTTGGCAAGGCTGCTTTATTCTATAAAATATTACCGGAACATATTATTGTTATTCATGATGATATGGATCTTGATATCAGTAAAATAAAAGCCAAAACCGGCGGAGGAGCCGGCGGGCATAATGGTTTGAAAAGCATAGATGCACATATTACAAATGCGTATCATCGCGTGCGCCTTGGGGTCGGGCATCCCGCAGGACAAGGCGAAGCTGTTGTTAATTATGTTCTTTCGCGTTTTTCTAAAAATGAGCAGGATTATTTATATCATAATATAAATGTAGTAGCTGATAATATCGGAATTTTGCTGCATGACGGAATGGCGGCTTTCAGTAATAAAATAGGTATGTTGCAACAAAAATAGTTTAAGGAGATAGAGATGGGTTTTAATTGTGGAATAGTGGGATTGCCGAATGTTGGCAAGTCAACTTTGTTTAATGCTTTAACGCAAACAATTGCCGCGCAGGCTGCAAATTTTCCTTTTTGCACAATTGAACCTAACACCGGAAGAGTTGCAGTTCCGGATGAACGTTTGGATAAATTAGTTGAATTGGTACAGCCGAAAAATGTTGTTCCAACTCAATTAGAGTTTGTTGATATTGCCGGTTTGGTTAAAGGCGCTTCAAAAGGCGAAGGATTAGGAAACCAATTTTTAGCCAATATTCGTGAAGTCGACGCTGTTATACATGTTTTGCGTTGTTTTGAAGATGATAATATTACCCATGTGGAAGGCAGCGTTGATCCTATAAGAGATGCCGAAATCGTAGAAACAGAATTAATGCTTGCTGATTTAGAGTCTTTGGAAAAGCGTTATGAGCAGACAGTTAAAAAAGCCCGCGGAGGAGATAAAGAATCAATAGTGCGGCAAGCGGTTATGGAACCGATTATTGCTGCTTTAAAAGTTGGAAAGCCGGCAAGAACGGCGGCTCCCGATGCTTCCAATAAAGATGCGCAGAAAGAATATAAAATGTTGCAGTTGTTAACTTCCAAGCCTGTTTTATATGTTTGTAATGTTGATGAAAATTCGGCGGCAAGCGGAAATGCTTTTTCAGATAGGGTGGCAGAAAAAGCAGCAGCTGAAGGGGCAAAATCTGTTGTTATTTCGGCTGCAATAGAATCGGAAGTGGCTCAGTTGGAAGATAAAGCAGAGCAGCAGGAATTTTTGGAAACGCTGGGGCTTAGCGAAACCGGACTTTCAAAAATTATTCGTGCCGGTTATGAACTTTTAGGTTTGCAGACTTACTTTACCGCAGGACCGAAAGAGGTGCGCGCATGGACATTTTTGAAGGGCTCAAAGGCTCCTCAATGCGCCGGTATCATTCACTCTGATTTTGAGCGTGGTTTTATTCGCGCCGAAACCATTTCTTATGATGACTATATACGCTTGGGAGGAGAACAAGCTTGTAAAGAAGCAGGAAAAATGCGTTCTGAAGGCAAAGATTATGTTGTGCAAGACGGGGATTTGCTTAATTTTCTGTTTAATGTTTAGATTTAAAAACAATAAAACCGCTCAAATGAGCGGTTTTATTGTTTTTGCGACTCTGTTTTTAAACTAGCTTTTTTATTTATATCCGTGTAACATCGGTATAGGGGATTTTTATAACGGAGTATTAAAGTATGAAAGCTTTTTTAACTAAAGCCGCATCTGTATCTGTATTGACATGCGGGATAGCTTTATTACCGCAAACGGCTCATGCCGATGTAATGGGGTGGAATGATTTAAAAGATGCCATTAATGCGGGACAATCTATTTCTTTGGGAATGGACATAGACGCTGCCGGAAATGTTCCAGAATGGAACGGGGGCAAAGAAACGCTTGTCGGCAATAATTATAAAATAAACGGAAACAACTATAATGGTTTTGTGGTTAATAACGGCTCTTTGTCTTTTTCTAATTTGGAAGGTCGGGAGTTTAACCGCTTTTTAAGTAACTTATCGACGGGAATCGATCCGGATAGCGATGGCGAAATGTATTCGGTTTCGGTTAACGACAGTGTGTTTAAAAAAAATTCTTTGGTGTTTGCAGATGGCAAGGGCGGCGGTGTTATATATAATAATGGCAAATTAGAAGTAAGTAATACGGAATTTGAATCTAATAGTGTTGTAGCTGCTCGTGGCGATACAGCTTGGAGCGGAATGGGCGGTGCCATTCACAATAACGGAACTGCTGAAATTGAAAATTCTGCTTTTATAACTAATTCTGCGGAAAAAGGCGGAGCTATATATAACAGCGGTACATTGACTGTAACCGGCGGAAAATTTGAAGGAAATAAAGCTTCTTCCGGCGGAGCAATTTATTCTGCCGGTAATCTTATTTTAAATTCAGGAAGCGGTTTGTCTTTTTCTGGAAATACGAATGAGCTTCTGGGTGAATATAATGATATTTATATGGATAATGCGGATCTTTCGGTAAAAGCTGATGGCGGTGATGTAACGTTTGAAGGCGGAATTTATGGTCAGAATTATAATATTAACATAGATGGAAGCAAAGAAAACAAAGTAACGATTAAAAGGTATGGAATTGTAAGTGCAAATTCGGTTACGTTAAAGAGCACAACATTGGAACTTTTTAACGGTATTCTGGTACCTCCTTCAGATATGGCTCCATCAATGAGAATAGGTGATTTTACTTTTGAAAATTCTCCTACGCTTTTGTTAAACGTGTATATTTCCCATCCGCAAACAGGTGCGCCGTCTTCGCCTTATATTGAGGCTTCCGGTGATGTTAAGGGAAGCGCAAATATAGTTATCAAGCCGGATACGGATCAAGTTTTGTCACCCAATCAATCGTTGGTTTTCTTAAAAGCACCAAATGATGATTTATCAACTGAGACAAGTTTTAAGGTCAGCCGTGTTTTTCTCAGTCCGTATATGTGGAATACAAAAGTTGAATATGGCGATGGTGTCGGAAGCACGTGGTATATATATATGACTGAAGAACTGAATAATAGCGGCGATGGAAGCAGAATTTTGACACCTGAGATTGTTGCGTACATCGGTGCTCAGGGAATTGCTTTGGAGCAACATCGCAATATGGTAACAAGCGTTCGCGATAAGGTTGCGTCTAACAAATTTCCGGCACAAGGAAAATATGGAATGTATGAGGACCATTACCGCAATCAAACTGGGTTGAATATGTGGTTTAATCCTATATACAGTTATTCGTCTTTGAGTTCGCCGGTTGATTGGACGGCCGATATTATGGGAGCGGATATTGGGTTTGATATTCAAGGTGATATTTCCAATAAATTAGGTATTTTTGCTTCTTATCGGTATGGTGATTATGATTTTAGCGGAAAAGGAGAAAAGTTTGCCTCGCCGCTTGGCAGCAATATTGAAGACAATAGTTTTATGGCCGGCTTATATTATAGATATGACCATGATAATTTTTGGAGTTTTTCAACACTCTACGGCGGAAATCACAGTATGGACATTTCTGTTGATGACAATGCTGTTTCGGAAAGTGCAAAGGCAACACAGTTTGGAGGAAGTTTTGAAATAGGGCATACGTTTGTTCCAAGCTATAATCTCACGTTGGAACCATCTTTAGGTGTTTTTTATACTATGATTGATGTAGACGGCATCAATGATGATTACGGAAAAACAGCTGAATATGATACATTGCACGAATTTGAAGGCGAAGCAGCTTTGAAGTTGGAAAAAACTTTTGATTATGGCTACGGTTATGGAAAAATTTATTTGAAACCAAGCATCCTTCAGACTTTTGCGATAGGAAACAGTGTTACTATAAACGGTTCGAAAGATGTGGACACTTCGGAAGACCAAACTTTAGGACGAATTGAAATCGGCGGAAGATATGCTATTGACAGCAAAATGAGCTTGTACGGCTATATAAATTACACCGGCGGCAGTGATTATGAAAATATGGCCACCGGAATAGGCTTTAATTATCGTCTGCAGTGATATATTCAGATAAAAAAGGAGGGAAAAGCCCTCCTTTTTTTGTGCGCTTAAAATGCTTTAAAAGATTAATAAATAGTTAAATTTAAGCGCTATTTTGATAAGAAATTTTGTCAAATTTGCGTCTACTTTTAGGCGCTTTTTCTGAGCATTTTGAATCGGAATAAGCGTTGCAAGTTTTTGTAAAAAAATAGAAAAAAACGATTTTTTTGCTTGCAATGTGATGTTGGATATGTTACAAAACCATCACGTTAATCGGTTAAGGATAAATTTGCTTAATTGATTGTAATATGAAATATCCCGCAGTTCCTTGCTATGCAAGGTTTTGCATAAGGTTAATTTTTTGTAGGCGGCAATTTGGCTACAACCGAATCGTGCCGTCTAGTTATAGGAAAAGTATTTAAAATGATGGATACACAAAATATAAGAATTCGTCTCAAGGCTTTTGACCATCGTTTGCTCGATTTATCAACTAAAGAAATCGTTCATACAGCCAAAAGAACCGGAGCAAATGTAAGAGGTCCAATTCCTCTTCCAACAAGAATCGAGAAATTTACTGTTAACCGTTCTCCGCACGTAGATAAAAAATCTCGTGAACAGTTCGAAATCAGAACTCATAAGAGACTTCTCGATATTGTAAGTCCAACACCGCAGACAGTTGATGCTTTGATGAAATTGGATTTGGCTGCCGGCGTAAATGTTGAAATTAAACTGTAATTGTTTGTTATAAAATAATTACCCGTAATAAAAAAAAGCAATGTTGGCTCTCGTGAAATATAGTCAGTCAACCTATTGAAAAGGAAAAATAAATAATGCGTACTGGTTTAATCGCAAAAAAATTGGGAATGTCCCGTATTTTTGAGGCTAATGGAACTCATGTACCGGTTACTGTTTTGAGCGTTGACAATCTTCAGGTTGTTGCTGTCAAAACAATGGAAAAAGACGGCTATACAGCTGTTCAACTCGGAACCGGCGCTGTTAAAGCTAAAAATGTTTCAAAGGCACTTAAAGGACATTTCGCAAAGGCTAATGTTGAGCCTAAAAAGAAATTGGGTGAGTTCAGAGTTTCTGAAGACTGCCTGCTTTCTGTTGGTTCTGAATTGTCTGTAGAACATTTTGTTTGTGGTCAATTTGTTGATGTATGCGCTACTTCTCTTGGTAAAGGTTTTGCCGGTGTTATGAAGCGTCACAATTTTGCTGGTTTGGAAGCCAGCCACGGTGTTTCTATTTCTCACCGTTCACATGGTTCTACTGGTCAAAGACAGGATCCGGGTAAGGTATTCAAAGGCAAAAAAATGGCCGGTCATATGGGTGATGAACGCGTTACCGTTCAAAATCTTAAAGTCGTAGCCATTGACGCTGACAAAGGTTTGATTATGGTTAAAGGCGGCGTTCCTGGTGGTGAAAACGCTTGGGTTCGTGTTACCGATGCTATTAAGAAAACTGCTAATGTTGAGCTTCCTTTGCCTGCAGGTTTGAAAAAAGTTGATGCACCTGTCGCAGTTAAAGCTGAAACAGCTGATAATGCATAAGATATAAGGATATAAAGTTATGAAACAGGACATCTTGAGTTTAGATAATAAAAACGTTGGTTCTATTGAGCTGAATGAATCTATCTTTGGCTTGGAAGTTAGAGCTGATGTTTTGCAACGGGTTGTAAGATGGCAGTTGGCCAAAATGCAAGCCGGCACCCACAAAACTAAAGGCCGTTCGGAAGTTGCTTTGACTCCTTCAAAACCTTTTAAGCAAAAAGGTTCTGGTAATGCTCGTCAAGGTAGCCGTAAGGGAGCTCAGTTTAGAAAGGGTGGAATTGTGTTTGGTCCGGTTGTTCGTGATCAGTCACATGAATTAACCAAGAAATTCAGACAGCTTGGTCTGAAAATCGCTCTTTCTTCAAAAGTTAAAGAGGGTAACTTGGTTGTTATCGATGAAGCAAAATTGTCTTCGCCTAAAACTAAAGATTTGCAAAACAAATTGAATGTTTGCGGCTTGAACAACTGCTTGTTTATCGATGGTAATGAAATAGATATCAATTTTGCTTTGGCATCTCGTAATATTGCCGGTGTAGATGTTTTGCCGACAATCGGTGCTAACGTATATGACATCTTGAAAAAGGACAAACTGGTGTTGACTAAAGACGCCGTCAGCTGCTTGGAGGAAAGACTGAAATGAAAAAAAATGTTAAAGCCAACAATGTAGTTGCTTCGATGTATGATACATTGGTTCGTCCGGTAATCACTGAGAAGTCTATGCTTTCTTCCGAAGCTGGAAAAGTTGTTTTCCGTGTTCCTTTGGAAGCTAGCAAAGAAGCTATTAAGGCTGCCGTTGAAGCTATTTTCAGCGTCAAGGTCGTTAAAGTGAATACTATTCGTCAGTTTGGCAAGGTTAAAAGATTCAAAGGTTATTTGGGACAACGCTCAGATTATAAAAAAGCTTTGGTAACTCTTGCCGAAGGTCAAAATATTGATGTTACAACAGGAATTTAAAAAATGGTTTTAAAAACATATAAGCCCACATCTCCTGGACTTCGTCAATTGGTTATTGTTGACAGAAGCGAACTTTATAAAGGCGCTCCTGAGAAGTCTTTGACAATCGGTCTTACTAAGACTGGTGGGCGTGATAATTTCGGACATGTTACAAGTCGGAGAAAAGGCGGCGGACATAAACGCAAGCTTAGAATTATCGACTTCAGACGCAACAAGTTTGATATGGAAGCAACAGTTGAGAGAATCGAATATGATCCGAATCGCTCTTCTTTCATTGCTTTGATTAGCTATGAAGACGGTGAAAAATCTTATATTCTCGCACCGCAAAGATTAAAAGCCGGTGACAAAGTTATATCTGCTCAAAAAGCTGATATTAAACCGGGAAATACCATGCCGTTGAAAAATATGCCGGTTGGTACTATTGTTCACAACGTTGAACTGCGTTCAGGTAAAGGCGGACAATTGGTTCGTTCTGCCGGTTGCTATGCTCAAGTTGTTGGTAAAGATGCCGGTTATGCTCAATTGAAATTGAGTTCAGGCGAGTTGAGAATCGTTCGTGAAGAATGCTTGGCAACTGTAGGCGCCGTTTCTAACCCAGACAATCAGAATAAATCTTTGGGTAAAGCAGGTCGCACTCGTTGGTTGGGCTTGCGTCCGGTTTCTCGCGGTGTTGCTATGAACCCTGTAGATCACCCGATGGGTGGTGGTGAAGGTCGTACCTCCGGTGGTCGTCATCCGACTACTCCATGGGGTAAACCAACCAAGGGCGGTAAAACTCGTTCTAACAAGAAGACGGATCGCTTTATTATGCGTTCACGTCATGATAATAAGAAATAAAAGGAGATAAGCTAATGACACGTTCAGTATGGAAAGGACCGTTCGTTGATGGATATCTTCTGAAGAAAGCTGATGCAGCCAAAGCTTCATCACGTAATGAAGTTATTAAAATTTGGTCGCGCAGATCAACAATGTTGCCACAATTTGTTGGTTTAACATTTGGTGTTCACAATGGTCATAAGTTTATCCCGGTATTGGTTACTGAAGATATGGTAGGCCACAAATTCGGTGAATTTGCTCCTACACGTACTTTCTATGGCCACGCCGCTGATAAAAAAGCAAATAGGAGTTAGTAATGGGACAGTCTAAGAATACTAGAAGCCTCGCTGCAAATCAGGCCAAAGCCGTTTGCAATGCTTTGCGCACAAGTCCTCAAAAACTTAACCTTGTTGCTCAAACAATCCGTGGTTTAAGCGTTGAAAAAGCCGTTGCAGAACTCACTTTCTCAAAGAAGAGAATTGCAAAGTCGGTTTTGAAAGTTTTGCAGTCTGCAATTGCAAATGCTGAAAACAATCATCAGTTAAACATTGATAAGCTTTTCGTAAGCGAAGCTTATTGCGGAAAAGGTTTGGTAATGAAGCGTATGCACGCACGCGGTCGCGGAAGAGGAGCTCGAGTTTTGAAACCGTTCTCCAATATTACTATCGTTGTAACCGAGCGTGGGGAGTAAGTCGATGGGACAGAAAGCAAATCCTACAAGTCTTCGTTTGGGTGTTAACCGTACTTGGGATTCCCGTTGGTATGCCGACGACAACTATGCCGGCTACTTGCATGAAGACGTAAAAATTAAAGAGTTCTTGAAAGAGAAATTGGCTCAGGCCGGTATCAGCAAGATTGTTATCGAACGTCCTGCCAAAAAAGCCAGAGTTACCATCCATTCGGCTAGACCAGGTGTTGTAATTGGCAAAAAAGGTCAAGATATTGAAGCTTTGAGAAAAGAAATTCAAGCTTTGACTTCTTCAGAAGTTCAGTTGAACATTTTAGAAGTAAGAAAACCTGAGTTGGATGCCCAGCTCGTTGCTGACAGCGTTGCTCAGCAGTTGGAAAGACGTGTTGCTTTCCGCAGAGCAATGAAACGCGTTATGCAGTCAGCTTTGCGCTTAGGCGCTGAAGGCATCAAAGTTAGCTGCAGTGGCCGTTTAGGCGGTGCTGAAATTGCCAGAACAGAACAATACCGTGAAGGTCGTGTTCCTCTGCACACTCTGCGCGCTGACATTGATTATGCAACTTCAACTGCTCACACAACTTATGGTGCTTGCGGCGTAAAAGTTTGGATTTATAAGGGCGAAATTATGGCTCATGATCCGATGGCTCAAGACAAAAAGTTGGCCGACAACAAGTAAACATTGAGGTTATAAGAAAATGTTAAGTCCAAAAAGATTAAAATTCCGCAAGCAGCACAAAGGCCGTATTCACGGCTTGGCTAAAGGTGGCTCGGAATTAAGTTTCGGAACATATGGATTGAAAGCTCTGACTCCGGATCGTATTACAGCTCGTCAAATTGAAGCAGCTCGTCGTGCGATTACCCGTGAAATGAAAAGAGCCGGAAGAGTATGGATTCGAATTTTCCCGGATGTGCCCGTATCTGATAAACCTGCCGAAGTTCGTATGGGTAAAGGAAAAGGTTCTATTGAATACTGGTGCGCCAGAGTGAAACCTGGCAGAATTATGTTTGAGATTGATGGAGTTGAAGAAGAAACAGCACGCACAGCTTTTGCTTTGGGTGCCGCTAAACTCCCGATCAAAACAAAGTTTGTCAAACGTCTCAATTCTGACCAAGGAGTAGCATAAGATGGCAAAAATTAAAGATCTTCGCAGCCTGAGTGTTGATGAATTGGAAGCAAAACTGCTCGAAGCTAAAAAAGAACAGTTTAATCTGAGAGTTCAACAGTCTACCGGACAGCTGCAGAATACAGCTGGTATTCGCAAAGTCCGTCGCGATATTGCAAAAATCAATACGCTTTTAACCGAGCGTAAGAAGAATAGTTAGGAGAAAAAGATATGCCTAAAAGAATTCTTCAAGGTGTTGTAGTAAGTGATAAACAGGACAAGACCGTAGTCGTTAAAGTTGAACGTCAGGTTATGCATCCGGTTTATCGTAAATTCATCAAGAAAAGCAAAAAATATGCCGCTCATGATGAAAACAACCAGTTCAAAAATGGTGATGAGGTTAGAATTATTGAGTCTAAGCCTTATTCTAAAACCAAGACTTGGACAGTGTTAGTTGATAACGCCGAATAGAGAAGGAATAAGAAAATGATACAAATGCAAACCAACCTGGATGTTGCAGACAACTCAGGAGCACGTCAGGTGCAGTGCATAAAGGTTCTGGGCGGTTCTAAGAGAATGCATGCAACCGTCGGTGACGTAATCGTAGTATCGATTAAAGATGCACTGCCGAAAGGACGCGTTAAGAAAGGTGACGTCCATAAAGCAGTTATCGTTCGCACAGCAAGTGACATTAGACGTAAAGACGGTTCGGTTATCCGTTTTGACTCTAACGCCGCGGTTCTGATTAACAAGGACGGAGAACCGATTGGTACTCGTATTTTTGGCCCTGTTACCAGAGAATTGCGTGCAAAGAAATTTATGAAAATAATTTCATTAGCACCGGAGGTATTATAATGAACCTTAAGTTGAAAATTAAAAAAGGTGATCAGGTTGTAGTTTTGTCAGGTGATGACAAAGGTAAAACCGGTGAAGTGGTAAAAGCTATGCCGAAAGAAGGTAAGGTTGTGGTTCAAGGCGTTAACTTAGTTAAACGCCACACCAAACCAAGTCAGGTTTCTGCTGGCGGTATTATCACAAAAGAAGCACCGATCAACGTTTCTAATGTAGCTCTGGTTGATTCTAAGAGCGGCAAAGGAACCAAAGTTGGATATAAAGAAGTAGACGGACGCAAGGTACGTTTTGCCCGTAAGTCTGGTGAAGTAATCGATAAATAAGGGATTGAGAAATGACAAATTTTGAAAAATTATATAATGAAGTCATTAAGAAAGCTCTTGTGGAAAAATTCGGTTACACCAATCCACATGAGATTCCTAAGCTGACTAAAATTGTTTTGAATATGGGTGTCGGTGATGCAGTTGCCGATAAAAAGAAGCTGAACAACGCTGCTGACGAAATGACCCAAATTGCTGGTCAAAAAGCAGTTGTTACACATGCTCGTAAATCTATCGCTACTTTTAAGGTAAGAGAAGGTATGCCTCTTGGCTGCAAAGTTACCTTGAGACGTGATAAAATGTATGAATTCTTGGAGAGACTCGTAAACATGGCTTTGCCACGAATCAGAGACTTCCATGGTATTCAAGGCAAAAACTTTGATGGTCGCGGCAATTTTGCTTTCGGTATCAAAGAGCAGATTATCTTTCCTGAAATCAATTATGAAAAAGTTGATTCAGTTCGTGGTATGGATATTGTAATCTGCACATCGGCCAAGACTAACGAAGAAGCTAAAACACTTCTGACCAGTTTTAACTTACCGATTAAGAACTAAGCGGAGATTAATATGGCAAAAACAAGTTCAGTTTACAGAAACTTAAAAAGAATCGCCAAAGCTCAAAAATTTGCAGCAAGACGCAGCAAATTGGTTGCGGAGATTAAAGATAAAAATACTTCTCCTGAAGAACGTTTCAAGAAAGTATTGAAGTTAGCAGAATTGCCGCGTAGTTCTTCACGTGTTCGCATTAAGAACCGTTGTGAGAATACCGGTCGTTCACGCGGGGTATATCGCAAATTTAAGCTGTGCCGTAATGAATTGAGAAGAATGGCAAGCTTTGGCGAAATCCCTGGTTTGGTAAAATCAAGCTGGTAGTAGGAGGTTATTTAGATGTCTATGTCTGATCCTTTGGGCGATATGCTCACACGCATTAGAAACGCACAAAGCGCGAAGAAAAAGGAAGTAATCTCTCCTGCTTCTCGCCTGCGTGAAAGCGTTTTGGAAGTTTTGAAAAAAGAAGGCTATATTCTTGGTTATGAGAAATATAACGTAAAAGCCGGAATCGATGAACTTCGCATTCAGTTGAAGTACTTTGAAGGTGCTTCAGTAATTAAAGAAATTTACCGTGTATCTACTCCGGGTCGTCGCGTTTATTCAAGCGTTAAAGACTTGCCGAGAGTATATAATGGTTTGGGGATTTCAATCGTTTCTACCCCTCAAGGTGTTATGAGTGACAGCGAAGCCCGCAAAGCCAATGTCGGCGGTGAAATTCTTTGTCAGGTATTTTAATTAAGGGAGAATTGGTATGTCTAGAATAGGTAAATATCCAGTTGTCATCCCTGCCGGTGTTGAGGCTAAAATTGAAAACAATACCGTTATCGTAAAAGGTAAAAACGGCGAATTGTCATTCTCTTTTGATGAAAGCCACATCAACGCCAAATTGGAAGAAAACAAAATTGTGGTTACTCCTTTGAGCCAATCACAACAGGCCCGTGCTTTATGGGGAACGACCAGAGCTCAAATCAATTCAATTGTTAAAGGTGTAAACGAAGGCTTTACAAAACAGTTGGAATTGGTTGGCGTTGGTTACAAAGCCAGAATGGAAGGTTCTAGCAAGTTGGTATTATCTTTGGGCTTTTCACATGATGTGATTTTTGAAGCTCCTGAAGGTATTAAAATTACTTGTGTTTCGCCGACCCAACTTACAGTTTTCGGTGCAAACAAGCAACTTGTAGGCCAGGTCGCCGACAAAATTCGCGAGTATAGAAAACCTGAACCTTATAAAGGTAAAGGCGTAAGATATACCGGTGAATATGTCCGTCGTAAAGAAGGCAAGAAAAAGTAAGGAATAAGTTTAATGAATACGCCAAGAAATTTGTTTAAGAAAAGACAAGCACGCGTAAGAACTGCTTTGAAAAACGCTGCAAACGGCAAAATGAGATTGTCTGTTTTCCGCAGTGGTAAGCACATTTACGCACAAATCATTGACGACATTAAAGGCGCAACTGTTGCTTCGGCTTCTACCTTGGATAAAGAAGTAAGAGCAAACGTTCAGAAAACTTCTACAGTTGCCGCAGCTGGTGTTATTGGTAAAACTGTTGCTGAAAGAGCACTCAAAGCCGGTGTAAGCGAAGTGGTATTTGACCGCGGCGGTTACATTTATCATGGTCGTGTAAAGGCCTTGGCTGACGCTGCCCGTGAAGCCGGTTTGAAATTCTAAGGAGAGTTGGTATGACACAAGCTGTAGATCGTCGTAAAACAGAGAAAAAAGAAGAATTGGTTGAAAGACTGGTTCATATTAACCGTGTAGCCAAAACCGTAAAAGGCGGCCGCACAATGTCATTTGCCGCCGTTGTTGTTGTAGGTGACCAGAAAGGCCGTGTTGGTTTCGGTTCAGGTAAAGCTGCTGAAGTTCCGGAAGCTATTACTAAAGCTACCAATGAAGCTAAGAAAAACATGGTTCGCATTCCATTGCGTGAAGGCAGAACATTGCACCACGATATTCAAGGCCGTTTCGGCGCAGGTAAAGTTATTTTGAGAACAGCTCCTGCCGGTACCGGTGTTATTGCCGGCGGTCC
>UQMA01000018.1 GCA_900542055.1 uncultured Azospirillum sp.
CCCTTTCTTGCCGTTACTCAACTTGTTACAATTAATTGTACATTTAAATGTAACAGTTTTTTTCCTCGGAAAAGCGCTATTTTTGGTATTGCATTTTGTTACATTTAAATGTACGTTTAAATGTAACAAAAAACGCCGCAAAAACCTTTGTTTTTACGGCGTTTTTCTTAATTAATATTTATTAACATCACAATTTTAATTTTTTATCCAAACGTTCAAGTTCATCTATATAATGACTTATCAAACTCAGACCTTTGTTCCAAAAATTAGAATTTTCCGGATTCAAACCAAAGGGCGACAACAATTTTTTATAATCGGTAATTGCTGTTTTGGAGAGCATTTCCATATATTTATCAGGAAAACCTTTAACTGTGTCCTCTTGCGATACCTGATACAAAGAATTAACCAGACAATCAGCAAAAGAATAAGCATAAACATAAAACGGCAAAAAGAAGAAGTGCCCTACTTGCGACCAAATATAGGCGCTGTCTTCTCCAACCTCTACATAATCGCCAAGACTTGCACGCATTTCTTCCTGCCAAATCTGATTGAGCCTTTCCGTGCTTAGTTCCCCGCTGCGGCGTTCATTATGAGCACGGGTTTCAAAAAAGTGAAAGGCAATCTGGCGAATAGCTGTATTAATCATATCACTGACTTTTGAGGCTATAAGCGCCAATTTTTCTTCATTATCCGGCAATTTTGAAACCATACTCTGAAATGTTATCATCTCGCCGAAAACCGAAGCCACTTCTTCAGTCGTCATACGAGAATATTCATTCAATTCACCGTTTTTAACTCTGGTTTGATGGTGGCAGCCATGTCCCAACTCGTGAGCTAAGGTTAATACATCATTGCGCTTGCCAACAAAATTTAACATCAAGTATGGGTGAGCATCAGCGCTGACCGGCGCACAAAAAGCGCCGCTGCGCTTGCCATCGCGAGGAGGAACATCAATCCAGTTATGAGAGAAAAAGTCTTTGGCTATATTATAAAGTTTCGGTGAAAAACCATTATAGGCATCAAGAACGGTTTTTACAGCCTCTTCCCAACTAAAATTGCAGTCTTGACTGAACGGCAGCGGCGCATTTCTATCCCAATACGAAATTTTATCCATTTTCAGCCATTTGGCTTTTAATTTATAAAAACGGTGGGCAATAGCAGCATAATTTGAGCGCACGCTTTCCGCCAAAGCATTAACAATTTCATCACTGACATTTTCAGACAAATTGCGCGAAGAAACAGGAGTTTTAAAACCTCTCTTTTCATCTTCTATCGCTTTGTCTTTTATCACCATATTGTATATAAACGTAAACAATTCGGCATTTTCGCATGCAACACGATTAATTTCTTTTCCGGCGGCATGCCGTAAAGAAGCATCACTATCCAACAACAATTTTGAAATTTCCGCATCATTATATTGTTTGCCGTTAACCGTATAAATCAAACGGGAAGATGTTTCTTCATACAAACGCACCCATGCGCTTGATGAAGTCAGCGACTTTTCAAGCAACACCTCTTCAACAGGTTCAGACAGCTCATATTTTTTAAAGCGGCGAACTCTTTCCAACCATGGGCGATAAAAAGAAGAATCTTTATCTTTCAACCAAACATTTATTTTTTCTTGCGGCAACGAATTGATTTCTAAGCTCAAAAACACCAAAGGCTTGCTGTAATCAGTCAATTTTTCATTAACGCTCTGATAAAAAGCGACAGCCGGCTGGTTTTTCATCTGCGTTACCATATTCAAATAAGCAAAACCGCCTACTCGGCTGGCAAGAGAAGAATTTTTTTCATACTTTTTCAGCATTTTTGCAAATTCGGTTCCGCTCAGCTCTTCCAAATGTCCTTTATATTTGCGGGCAAAAGCTTTGCAAAATTTGCGGTATTTTTCCAAATCGGCTTCAATTTTAGGATCATCAATGCTCTGATATAAATCTGTTAAATCCCATGCCGGCAGTTGTTCAGTTTTCATTTTTCATATTCTCCAATTCTTCGTTTTTATTTTTCAATTCAAGCATTTGTTTTGCAATATCGGGATTGCTTTCATAATATTCGTCAAGACCTTCGTCCGGTTCATCCTGCGGATATTCGGGAATATACAAATAATTGCTCCAAGGGCGGTCTTGTTCGCCTGACACCCAATTTTTAAGACCTTGCCCTATAACTGCAGTATCGCAAAAAGTATTCGCGGTTACAGCTTTTAATACGCAAAAATTATCTCCGGCACAATCCGAAACCTGTTTTGACATTGTTTCCGTGCAAGGAGCAAATCCCCTGTTTAGTAAATCATGGTGAGGAGCTATCAAAACAATGAAAAACTGCACTAAAAACAAACAAAATACCGCAGAAATCAAAAGTCCAAACCAATGCTGTCTGATAAAATTTAGCATTTATTTATGTTCCAGTCTTTTCTTCAAAAAGCTCTCCAACAAAGCCAATTCTTCACGAGTGTTTGCACCGGCAACTTCTTCTGCCGAACATTCTTCAACCGCGCACTTCAATCCCATTGAGCGGGCAATGGCAATAGCATCTGTAAGATAATATTCTCCTGCCGCATTTTCATTGCCGATTTTTGATAAAATTTCAAACATAACTCTACCATCGAAACACATAATACCAGAGTTGCACAGCTTGATTGCTTTTTCTTCGTCTGTTGCGTCCTTAAACTCAACAATTTTCACCAACTCGCCGTTTTCGATTTTCAAACGCCCATAACGAGCCGCGTCATCTGGTGTAAATCCGAGAACCACAATGGAATAACCTTCGTGACGCTTTGCAATCATGGATTTATACGTTTCAATAGTTGTAATCGGATTATCTCCGAAAATAACCAAAACATCACCATCAAAGTCTTTTAGTTCATCGCGGGCAGACAAAACGGCGTTTCCGGTTCCCAATTGATGCTGCTGAACACAGGTTTTGTGAGGAGCAACTTCTTTTTTTACCAAATCGCCGTCAGGAGAAATCACTGTAATGATTTTATCGGCTTTCATCTCTTCCATTGTGTCAATAATATGGCGAATCATCGGCTTTCCGCATAAAGGCATCATAACTTTAGGCAAATCAGACTGCATGCGGGTTCCTTTTCCAGCGCCGAGCACAACTGCTGCCACTTTAGAATTAATCATCAAAATATCCTTTCTAACATTTTTTTAATAACTAGATTGTATATTAGCAAATATATCTTATTTGTTAACAAAGGCGGTATTTTATGAAAAAACTTTTTTTTGCAATATATTTCATCGGTATTTTTGCCTATATAATGCCGGTTTTGGCAGGAACCAGAGAAGTTGGCAACCCCATTGAATTTGAAAAAATAAAGTCTAATTCAAACCGTCCGACAAAACGTGTGATAAACGATGAAATTCCGACCACCGCCGATGAATTTGCCGATTATATCCGCGAACGAGCTGAAAAAGCTGTCAAAATGCCTCAGAGCGTTATCGAACAAAACTCAGGCATGAGCATTATTCACAGCGGCGACTATTTATCACAACAAGCTCAGGAAAATAAATCGACCTTTCAAAAAATTTATGAAGAAGCCTTAAATAAAGTAAGCTTGGACGATAACCGTCAACCTGCAGATATTTTGCCTTCAAACCCTATGCCTTCCGATGCCAAACTAAGATCTGAACTTGCTTTGCAGCAAGCGCAGCCGCAACCCGATACTTTTGATTTTGATATTATCAATGTCGAATTGCCTAACGGCGAAACCATAACCGCACCGGCAAAAGAGCACATTCCCTATTTGTCAAGCCGAATTGATATTTTGCCCAATGGTTTGGTCAGAGTGCGTGAAACGGTTACTGTTATTGCAAACGGAGAAAAACTACGCTACGGTCTATCAAAAGCCTTGCCTAAATTTTCAATTTCGCGCGAAGGCGTAAAAAACAGCACTATTCCCTATTTGAACAATGTTAAAATAAACGGCGTGGATATTGATTATACTTTAAAAGATCAATTTGACCGTTTTCTTATAACCCCCAAAAAACAATTTCCGCTGCAGCCCGGAATCTACACTTATGTATTTGACTACATGCTGGATAGAAAACTTTGGTATTATGATGAATTCAATGAATTTTACTGGGATGTTACCGGCAGTTTTTGGAATTTGGCAATTACAAAAGCCATCGCCACTGTAAGACTGCCTGTTAATGTGAAATCACTCGGACAAACTCTGATGTTGGGATATTTACCAGATGGAATCAGCGAAGAAAATACTGTTATGACAATTAACAAACAAACAAATTCTCTCGGCTTTACCGCTTTGCGTCCATTGTTTGCCGGCGAAGGCATGCATATGTTGGTACGCATTCCTAAAACTGGATTTATTGATCCTGATTTTAATGTAAAATTCAAATGGTTTATGGAAGACTACGGTGATATTTTATTTGCCGCACTTGGTTTGCTGGTTATTTTAGCCGCTTATTTTATTTCGTGGAAAAACATCGACCATTCTGCTGCCGACAATGCAAAAATAAAATTTCAGCGCACCCCCGCTTTGTATCGTATGTTAGCCAAAGGAGTCTTTGACAAAACTTCGTTCGGCGCCTTTTTGTTAGATATGTACAAACGAGGAATTATCGATATTCAAAAAGAAGATAAAAACATCAAACTTATAAAGAAAACCGATAGTTTAAGCCATTTATCATCGCTTAACCGCAAAGCCGTTCATCAAATTTTTAACGGCAAAAGCTCTGAGTTGGTTCTTAATGCAGGAAATGCTTTAAAACTGAAAAGAGCATATAAACTAATAGAAAAAGACACTTATAAATCATTAAAATGGCTTTTGCTAAAACTAAATTCAGGTTATGTTTTATTCAGCTGTTTAATGGTATTAATCAGTGAATTGGCAATGGTTTATATGAATGTTGATATGTGGTCTTCTTTTGGAGTTTTAGTTGCCGCAACTATCACTATTGCTTTCTATTGGGCTATTTTTCATTTGAAAGCCAAAAATAAAATTTTGCGAATTACTTTACGTGTTTTTGCATTGATTTTAATCGGCATTGCCGTTTTATTAATGACAATCCATATCCACTTTGTTTCAGCAATACTTATTGTTGCGATGATATGCACTATTTTTACATACAGCAAGCTGTTTGCCAAACGTGAGGGGTTAATCCGTCACAATATCAACGAAGCAAAAAATCTGGGAGAAACGCTGGTTAACGATGCGGAAAAAATCATACTCGGACACCGTTTTGCTCAAAATCAGGCAACAATTTATGCGCTGGATGCGGCACGCTTTTACCCTAAATCAGCGCAAACGGCAACAGTTTATAAACTTGACATAATTCCCGAAGTTATAAGTTTTCTTTAGAATATAAAAAAGAGCTTACTTCCGTCAAAAAAACTGTTTGACTGCAAACATCAAAAAAGAAAATTGCAATACCTGCAAGCAAAAGAGCTGTCATTTCGAATATATTATGTTCGGAAGACATAAAAATTGTTGTTAAAAGAGAGGTAAAGATAAGCAAAATCAAAATCAAAGCACTGCTGCCGGCAAAAATTTTCCAGCGGCATCCAGCCCCTATTTTCCATATTTTGCCAACAGTTACATTTTGCTGTAAAACAGAAGAAGGCAGCCATGGTAAAAAATTTATGAGCACAAAAAATGTCGCACAGAAAACGAGTGCAATCATTGTCAACATAATCATTGCAATTTCCAAACGAGGCATTTTCTGAAAAATCATAACAACTCCGGCAGCGGAAAAAAACAGTGATGTCCCGAAAAACAACCAAAAAAACAAAAGCCGTAAAGCATATTTTATTTCAGTTATTTTAAAAGCGAGTTTCACATCTTTAAAATTTTTTTGAAAACATCCGCGGCATATAAAAACAGCCACCATCGCATAAATAGTCAGCAAAATAAGTATATAAAGCAACAGCAATACAAAACTTAAATTGACAGGTAATATTGTCGAAAGGCATAAAAACAACGCACTACTGACAAAAATTGCCACAGCAACACCCCACAATCTTTTGCCTAAAGCGCAAAAATTTTTTGGCAAAAAAAGCAAACTTTTTATAAAAAAGCGGAAAAATAGCAGATTAGCTGTTTTCTGAACCATTATCACTACCAAACAACTCTTTTTGTTGAGCTATTGAATAATTCATAAATATAACCATAACGGCAAGCAAAACAACATCATAGATAACTTCTCCAATAATTCCTAACCAAAACAGATTATATGGAACAATTTTGTTGGCAAAAATTGTGAAATAAAGCATAAACAAAGCATTGAAAAGTATAACAATGGTAAATGAAATCAACAATTTCAAGCCATTATCTTCCGTTAAGTTATACATTTTTTTAAATGATGGAATTTTCTGTCCTTCGGCAACAAAAGCAGGAACACAATAAAAACGGATCATCACAAACGGCAGCCAAAATCCGCAAGACACAATCGCAAAGTATAAACTTTCGATTATCCAATCAGGATTAGGCTCACGATAAATTAAAGCCACAAAGGAAATCAAAGGCAAAATATTAATTATGCCGATGACCAGAAAAACAGCGAATAATTTCCAATCTTGAGCATTGATAATTAACATATCTTTGACGGAAACAAGCTCTTTTTTAACTGCCGCCCTGTACCATGATTTGAGGAAGACAACAATTAAAAGCAAACGCAACAAGGCAAATGCGAAATAAAGAGCTTGGTTGGGCTGGGTGCATTTAAAAACTTCATTGTCAATCATTCCGGTCAGTCCGCAAATCAAACTGTTGTGAGTTGAAAAGGACAAGACAGCCATAATCGGAGCAAAAACAGCAGCCATTGTAAAAAAAGGTTTCCAATTACGAATAAGGATACTGAAAGGCAAACTGGATAAGTTGTTCAATGACATCTTATTTTTTTGAGTTTTTTCCATTGAAACCTCAGTTTTGGCATTTTCTATTTTTTCAACCCAACGGAATAACTTTTCTTTCATCATTTAAATTTCCTTTACTGTCGATACGCCGTGCACTGCTTTTATTTTGCTTAGAAAATCATCATCAGCAAAAGCAAAGCCGCCCGGCAGCTCAATTCTGATGTCCCATTCATTAATTTCCGGTTTTATATAAACCTTATTTGGACCGTTGCGATCATGTTGCAAAATATCACGCAGCGGTTTAACGGCCATCTGATTGTTGATATATATTATAATACCATTTGAAACATCTGCAATAGCTTTATCCAAAGTTTCAACATTGCTGATCATAACCCGAGGATTTGCATCTTCAGCTTGTTTTTCTATTGTAACGCTGACCAAAAGCGGCAATCCGGAATTTATTTTTTCCTCACTGCGATTTAAGGTTTCCGAAAACAGCAGACCTTCAAAAGCTCCCGAACTATCAGACAGTCCCAAAAATGCAAAACGATTTCCTTTTTGTGAAACGCGCTTTTGAAAAGAATTTACACAGCCTGCCAATTTTGCTCGCAAGGTATCTCCAACCTGTAATCCGCGGAAAATTTCGCTGCAGCTTTTCACACCCAATTTTTCCATACCTTCACGATAGCTGTCTAAAGGGTGAGCTGACAAATAAAAACCTATCGCTTCAGCTTCTAATTTCAAACGTTCCAATTCCGGCCAATCAGGTGCGTCTTTTAATTTAACTTGCGCCGTAATTTCTTCAGTGCCGAACAGCGATGCCTGACTGCTGGTTTTCAACTCGCAACTCGAGTTAATATGCTGTATTATATTGTCTATATTCACAAACAGCTTGCCGCGATTTTTATCCAGAC
This sequence comes from uncultured Azospirillum sp., assembly GCA_900542055.1. GTDB lineage: Bacteria > Pseudomonadota > Alphaproteobacteria > RF32 > CAG-239 > JAFUYI01. The sequence continues at coordinate 7,731 of UQMA01000018.1, forward strand.
CGTCAAAAGCTCCGGCTTTTACCAATTGTTCAAGTTGTTTTCGGTTGATTTGCTTGATGTCCATACGATGAATAAAATCGGAAATATCTTTAAATTTTCCATGTGCTTCCCTTTCGGAAACCAACGCGCGCATATTGGCTTCGCCGACACCTTTCACCGCTGCCAGAGCATAAAGAATTTTGTTGTCTTTAACACTGAATTCATAACTCGAATTATTAACATCAGGAGGCAAAACCTTTATCCCCATGCGCTTGCACTCGTCTTTAAAAAACAGCAGCTTGTCCGTATTGATAATATCCATGGTCATCGTAGCGCTCATAAATTCGACCGGATAATGCGCTTTGAGATATGCCGTTTGGTATGAAATCAAAGAATAAGCCGCGGCATGGGATTTATTAAAACCATAAGAAGCAAATTTTTCCATTTGGTCAAAAATACTGGTGGCGGTGTCGCGTTCTATACCGTTGGCAACAGCTCCGTCTGTAAAAATAACACGGTGCTTGACCATTTCTTCTTTAATTTTTTTGCCCATTGCCTTACGTAATTTATCAGCGCCGCCCAACGTATAGCCGGCAAGTTCTTGGGCAATCTTCATAACCTGTTCCTGATAAATCATAATTCCGTATGTATTTTTCAGAATCGGTTCCAATTTAGGATGGAGATATGTAATTTCTTCTTCACCGTGCTTGCGCCGAATATAGCTCGGAATATTATCCATAGGTCCGGGGCGATAAAGGGATACAATAGCGATTAAATCTTCAAAGCGGTCGGGTTTTATTTGCTTGTGAACATCTTTCATACCGGCAGATTCAAATTGGAATACTCCGGCGGTATCTCCGCGCTGCAGCAATTCATAAGTTTCTTTATCGTCAAGCGGAATTTGTCCTATATCAAGATCTACGCCATGATTGAGTTTGATAAGATCTACCGCCTTTTTAATGGTGGTCAATGTTTTCAACCCCAAAAAGTCAAACTTAATCAAGCCGGTCTCCTCAATATATTTCATATCATATTGCGTAACCGGCATATCGGCTTTAGGATCTTTATAAAGAGGAACCAGCAAATCGAGCGGACGGTCACCGATAACAACACCGGCGGCGTGCATACCCGTGTTTCGATATAGTCCCTCTAATTTCATTGCTATTTCAAACAATTTATTAATTTGAGGATCGCTTTTTCGCATTTCTTCAAGTTCAGGAACCTGCTCAAGCGCTTCCTGCAAACTCGGCTGTTTTCCCTGAACAGGCGGCGGTATCATTTTACTGATACGGTCAGCCTGCGAATAAGGCATTTGCAAAACACGTGCAACATCGCGGATTACCGCTTTTGATTGCAGTTTACCATATGTAATAATCTGCGCAACATGGTCTATTCCATATTTTTGTTGCACATATTCAATAGTTTTATAACGATTTTCCTGACAAAAATCGACGTCGAAATCCGGCATATTGATACGTTCAGGATTCAAAAAACGCTCAAAGAGTAAATCAAGTTTTAAAGGATCAAGTTCAGTAATATATAAAGACCAAGCAACAATTGAACCGGCACCCGAACCACGCCCCGGTCCCACCGGAACACCATGTCCTTTTGACCAGCGAATAAAATCGGACACGATTAAAAAGTATCCGGCAAAGCCCATTTTTTCAATAACGCTCAGTTCATATTCCAATCTTGCGTAATAGCGTTTATCTATGTCTTCCTTTTGCTCAGCCGTCATTCCCTCAAAATATACTTTGGCTTGCATACGCTGCGCCAATCCGCTATAAGCTTGCTCGCGTATATATTCATTTTGGGTTTTGCCTTCGGGACATTCAAAAATAGGCAGCAGCGGCGCCACAAATTCCAATAAAAAATTGCACCGTTTAGCAATCTGCACCGTATTTGCCAATGCTTCAGGCAAATCCGCAAACAGCTCAACCATTTCGGCTTCAGTCTTCAAACGTTGGTTCGGAGAATAATGCGGCCGGTTTTCATTAGAAACATATTCTCCCGAAGCTATGCAAACCAATGCGTCATGCGCTTCATACATCTCAGCATCAAAGAAAAAAGCCTCATTGGTCGCAACCAGCGGAATATTATATTTATATGCCCAATCCAAAAAATAAGGTTCGGTTTTTGCTTCTTTTTCAAGGCCGATACGAGAAATTTCCATATAAAGCCTGTTGCCGAAAACTTCCTGCATTTTCAGCAAAAATTCTTCAGCTTCAGACAAGCGGTTCTCTAAGATTAACCGTCCAATCTGCCCGTCGGCTCCGCCTGTTAAAACAATCAAACCTTCATTGTGTTCTTTAAGATCTTCAAATGTTGTCTGCACTTTTTCGGCTGTGGTCGTTAAGCCTCCAAGATACGACTTATTCATCAATTTGATAATATTCATATAACCGGTTTTGTTTTGAATTAACAAAACAATCTTATCCGGTTCTACTATTTTTCCTTTTGATTTCAGAACATCATCGGCATCAGGATTGCGCAAATACATCTGGGTGCCTAAAATGGGCTTTATTCCATTTTGCGGAGCCATTTTGGAAAATGCTTTAGCTCCAAACATCGTTGCCGTATCCGTAACCGCTACGGCAGGAAAACCCATATCGGCAATTTTTTTGGTTAACGCCGGCATTTTCATTGCTCCTTCAAGCAACGAATAAGCAGAATGAACGCGAAGATGTATGAACTTTGGTTCAATCATCGGGATATATCCGATTTATTACCAGGAAACGCCATTAATACAGCGTTCCGGCATTTTGGCGCAAATTTCTTTATCTGAATTCATCTCATAAAGTCGGTTGCGTTCTTCTCCAAAATCTCCGGCAACACAACCGGACAAAAGCAACAACGAAATAAATATTATTAGTTTATTCATTATTTTTCCTAAAATCTGAAAGTAAATTTTAATGCTGCAAACAGCATCAGCACCACAAAAATACGAGCCAAATGACGAAACCATAAGCTGCGGTCATATTCGGCAGAACTGCGCCATGTTCCAAGCAACAGAGAAACCGCGTAAAAGAGAATAAAACTTACCGCCGACAAATACATTACCGTCAAAATAGTGGTCGAAAATTCAATATGACTTTTAGGTGAAATATAATAAGCCAAAATAGAATAATTATTCAATTTTTTGGCAAGCATTTTTCCTAAAATTTTAACCAAAACAGTAATGGCCGGCAACCCGAGAACACCGAACTTCCAGAATGTGTCTTTCAGGCTCAGTTCCCCATCCATCAGTTTCTTAAACATCGTCTTACAAAACCCTCTGTTATTCAATAACGAACATAATGCTATAAATAGCCAATCAGTGCAAGCAAATTTTGTTAGTTTTGCATTGAATGAAAATGGCGGACTATTTTTTTATAGGGTTTTAATCCCAATTCCCGATGAACACCGGCTATATATTCAGAAATATCCGTCCATTGTGTATATTTTTCAACAAAAGCGTCTGCTTTTTCCGGCGAACGAGATAATTGAACAGCTATTGTTTCATCTAAAAGCTGTGCCAACACTCCTTCCAAACGCGAAAAATCAATATGCAGCAGATGATGCTCATCAAAGCGGATTGCTCCGTGCTGCAACAAATAATTGAACTGGATAAGTTCTCCCATGCGGTGAGGAAGCATACGATGAGGACGAGCTGTCAAAAACATTCTTCCAACAATATAGCTGACATAAATTTTCTTTAGAGTTTCAGCATCAATTACACCATTTTTAACATACTGCGGCATAAAAGTTAACGATATTGTATCGGCTTTATGTTCTTCAATAATATGCTTGCAGCTTCCGATAGCGTTTTGGTATTCGCTTCCGGGGCCTAACGAGTGACCGTTTTCGTGTCCGATAACAAATAAATGATCTGCCTCTCTATCAAAATATTTATGCAATTCAGGAGAAACCAAACGCATTAAAATAGCTTTTTGTTTGGCATCATCACCGCTCATTCTTACTTGACGATGATAAACATTGCGCCGACCGCCGCCGCGTTTAATTGATGGTTTATCATTATTAGGCAAATTCTGAGCCGTTGTAATTCCGCCGCGGCATTGCGCATAGTCGCCTTCCAAATCGATAATGTCGACATCAACCATTGTTTGTTTTAATTCACCGCCTGAAAGAACAGATTGAATATATTTATCGGCATAAGGCATTTTTGCAGCCAATACCGGCAAATAATTTTTGAATTTCAAAATCAAATCCGTACCTTTTGCATTGACTATACCGACCCGCGCTCCCAACATATCTTTGGAAACTGCCTCAATATTATATTCTTTCAACATTTGGGATAATTCTGAATTTTCATAAACAGAAGGAGTAATTTCATCATCATAGTTCTCGCGGCTCAAAGTAAATTCAAGCGGACAATTTTGCAAAACGGCCCAGTGTTTGTCTGCCAACACGTCCATTTCTTCATTGTTTTGCAAAAGCGCCTGAGCCTGCCACCCCAGATAATCTTTGAATGATTCATCATCGCTGTAATGAGCGGCAACTTCCAATTCATTGGCAACAGCAGAAAAATCATCTGCAAAATATTCTGTGTAATCAATCGCTTTCAATTCATCATTTTCACGACGAACCATTGTTCTGGCACTTAAAATAGATTTCACTTTATCAGTTTTGCCATTTTTAAGCATATTAAGCAAAATATTATGAAATTCATCTATGGTTAAGTCTTGCGGATAAAAATTATGGCCTTTCAGCAAATGCACTCCCTCAAACAATTCTATCGGCTGTTTGTCAACACCGTTAAAACCGGCAACCCCATTTAATGAATTAAATAATTCAAGCGCCCGTTTAGCATACGAACTTTCTTTTGCGGCTGTTTCCAAGGCCTGTTTAAGAACCAAATTTTGAGGATGATCTTGTTCCAAAGCAACATTATTTATAATTTCAGCAGCAGCAACCAAATGTTCCAAAGCCTTTTTATTTCCTTCGCTCAAGGTCTGATATCCTGATAAATCTTTTCCAGCCAAATTTATAGCGATTGACTTATTATCCATCATATCAGCCAATTCCTGTTCGCTGTATTTTATTTTAAGGCCGTTAATATCCATTTTCTTTTACCTCCACTGTTCTAAAACGATAAACCTGAATGTCATTAGACCAAAAACTTGGGCTCATTCCCGCTTTTAGTTTTAAATTATTCAAAAAATCGCGCCTGTCTGAAATCTGCTCCCATACCGACGGCAAAAACAATCCTTGTCTGTTTCCGTCTCTGATAACAACTCCATCTATATTCGGCCGCAATTGCAGCAACAAATCATCTTCGTCACGATAATCTATTTTTTCATATCCGGTCAATAATGAAATTGAAACTTTTACCGACGAAAGTTCTTCAGGCAGCAGCGGTGAAAAACGAGCATCATCGAGAGCCGCTGCTTTTGCATTTTCCGCTATATTGGCAACTACCGCCTGACGAGGATATAAAGACCCGATACAACCTTGCAATTCTCCGTTTTTATGTAAAGTCACAAAAACAGCTCCCCTATCAAATAAATGTTCGTCATAATCGCGGCGGCTCGGACGGTATGTTTTTTTTTGCACGGCAGCAGTCAATGAATGACGGGCGGCTTCAAGCATTTGTTGTTTATACTCATCTGCAAATTTTTTTAATCCATTATATTCTCGCTCAATTGCTGAAATTTCGCCATTTTCGCTAAAAGACCATGCTCCGTAGCCGACAACGCTGTTTTTATCAGCTCCGGTATCTCCCGAATTTATTAATGCCAAAATTTCAGGTTTCAGGTTCAGCGATTTTGCTACTAACAACGCTGTATTAATTCCTGAAGCGCCGCAAGAATGATGATCGTCAACATCAGCTTTTCCCGATTTAATTTTAGCAGCTGTTTCAGTATCCATTTGTACGGCATTGCTATAATTATAATAATGAGATAAATCTGCCGAAACCACCAGCAACACATCAGAACGCCGCACATAATCAGTCAGAATCTCTGCCAACTGCAAAGGATCGACATTTCCATAAACAATAGGAACAATCGTAAAATTTTTCAAAATTTTTTGCAAAAAAGGCAATTGCACTTCTAAAGAATGCTCGAATTTATGCGCTTTTGAATTTATCGAAAATATTTTATTTTTTTGCATATTCTTTAGAACATCATGATTTACGGCAACTAATCCTAAAGGAGTTTTAAAGGTTTCCGCCGACGGCAAAGCTGCACCATTAACGGCAATATGATGAGACGGTCCCAATAAAATAACCGTTTTTATTTTATCGGCATAATCTTTGAGAGGCAAATAAGCCTGTGCAGCCGCTTTGGCCGAATATTGATATCCGGCATGCGGAACTATAATTATTTTAGGACAGGAATCATGACGGCGGTACTCTGCGTCCAAATAATATAAAACGGTTTTATTCAATTCATCCGTATCTGCCGGATAAAAAAGTCCGGCAACGGCAGGATTGCGATATTTTTCCATAGGATCTCCCTTAACTGTGTAATGAGAAGCCAAGGCATGATTTGATGAAACTTTATGATAAAAATATATTCCGTTGATGATGAGTAAAAAAATGGCAGCTAAACTTAGCAATATCCTTTTGCGAATTTTCTGCAAATTTTCTTTTTCGGTATTCTGTTTCATTTTCCGCCCTCTAAATTAACGCCTCATATAAAGCATTATAATCAGAAAAGTATAACATATTATTACACTCGCAAAATTCAGATGACGAAGGCTCGTGATTAATTCGAATCGGCAAAGCATTAACAGCAGCCGCGCACCGATTATCCAACTGACTGTCTCCGATAATCCATACTGTTTGAGGAGAAATATCTTTAATGTCAATCAGCCCCTTTAAAGTATATAGCGCATGGTCGCCGCAGGGCTTATCATGAAGAGCTTCATGGCCGCAAACTATGCGGTCAAAGTAGTTTTCAGGATAAAGCAAGGGCAATTCCGCCTCTAATAATTTTCGATCTTTATTAGTCATAATTGCCGTTTTTACACCACGGGAGCGTAAAAATTTTATAACATCTGCAGCCTTATTATATCCGTTCAGACCTTTTTTTATAGTTTGAAGATAAATTTCACAATATTCCACATAAGCTTCCCTAGCATTTTTTCCGAAAATTTTAGGAAAGTTATCCATAAAAGACAAATTATTATCACGCAAATCTTTAACCTTTTCCCAATCCGGCAATCCGTATTTATTTAATACTTGATTAACAGCTGAAATTTTCGGCGGATTGCTTTCGGCTAAAGTTCCATCCCAATCAAAAAGAACCGCACGTAATTTTTCGCAATTCAACTTCATCTACTTTTTCTCCTTACATTATATAAATATAGCAATCTGCCCAAAAAACAAGAAAAAGAAAAGGCTCTCAATGAGAGCCTTTCAGAATTATTTTTTACCGCCGATAAATTTTTTGCCCATCATATAAGGCTGCAGCTTTTCCGGTATACGGATTGAACCGTCTGCTTGCTGATGGTTTTCCAAAAACGGAACAAGCGCACGCGGCGTGGCAATTCCTGTATTATTCAATGTATGAACAAATTTGACCTTGCCATCAGCATTATCACGATAACGCAAGTTTGTGCGGCGAGCCTGCCAATCAGTAATATTTGAACAGCTATGAGTTTCGCGGTAGCAATTTTGTGTTGGAACCCATGCTTCCAAATCATATTGGCGATATTTTGGAGCCCCCATATCTCCTGTACAAACTTCCAAAACCTGATAAGGCAATTCCAAATCCTGCAAAACTTCTTCTGAAATCTGCAATAATTTTTGGTGCCATTTTTCGCTTTCGGCAATATCATTTTTACAAATAACAAATTGTTCTGTTTTCATAAACTGGTGCACTCTTGTCAAACCGCGCGTATCTTTACCGGCAGCACCGGCTTCGCGGCGGAAACATGGAGAAAATCCGGCATATAAAACCGGCAATTCGTTTTCATTTAAAATTTCATCGGCACGCAGAGAATTTAAAATAAGCTCGGCTGTTCCAGACAAATAAATATCATCCTGCGGCAAATAATAAACTTCATCTTTGGCAAAAGGCAAATACCCCTGACCATACAAAGGCTTTTCTTTTGAAATTGAAGGCACGTTAATAACTTTGAAACCATAACCGGCAAGTTTATCCATAACCAGCAAATGAATAGCCAGTTCCAGACGAGCCAACTCGCCTGTAATAGCATAAGTACGAGAACCGCTGACTTTTGCAATGCGTTCCAGCTCACTCCAGCCGTTTAATTCCATTAATTCGACGTGGTCGCGCGGTTTAAAATCGAAATGAGGAATTTCGCCCACTTTACGGCGAACAACATTTTGCGTGTCATCAACGCCTACAGGACTTTCGGAACTTGGCAAATTTGGAACACGCCACATAATGTTGTCAAATTTTTCCTGTTCGACGGCCAATTTTTCGAGTTCTGATTTTAATTCTTCGCCAATAGCTTTACTTTTAGCAATAATTGACGGACGCTCTTCGGCAGAAGCTGATTTTATAGAATTGCTCAAACGGTTTTTTTCTTCAGCCAAAGCCTGAGACGAAGTTTTAAGTTTGTTCACATCAAGGTAAAGATTAATCAAAGCATCAACATCAACGGTGCAGCCTTTTTTAGCAAAACCGTCTTTAACTTTTTCAGGGTTTTCGACAATAAACTTAATATCCAACATTTTATAAGCGTCCTTAGTTTTTTAATTGATTTATAAACGTAAATAGAGTAACAATTTTATAAATAATTACAATCAAAAAATAACATAAAGGTAACAAAAAATGTTTGAAGATAAAATTGTATTGACCGGAGTAAAGCCGACCGGACACCCTCATTTGGCCAATTATTTGGGTGCAATCAAACCGGCCATCGCCATGGGAAAAGAAGCAAAACAACACATTATGTTTATTGCCGACTATCATGCAATCAATGCCATCAAAGATCCTGCCGTTCTCAGACAGGGCATTAAAGAAATCGCTTCTATTTATTTGGCATGCGGTCTTGATACCGATAAATCAATTTTTTACCGTCAATCGGACATTCCAGAAATTCCTGAAATTACAACAATTTTGTATGCCTACACCCCTAAAGGATTTATGAACAAAGCCCATGCTTATAAAGCCAGCGTTGATAAAAACCGCGCTGCCGGCAAGCCCGACGATGACGGCATTAACATGGGACTGTATACCTATCCGACTTTAATGGCCGCCGACATTCTGTCTTTTGACACGGATATTGTTCCTGTCGGCAAAGATCAAGTGCAACATGTTGAAATTGCCCGCGATATCGCCGGAGCAATCAATGCACATTATAACAAGCCTTTACTTCATTTGCCGGAAGCTTCTTTCCAAGAAAGCATAGCGGTTATCCCCGGTCTGGACGGCAGAAAAATGAGCAAAAGCTATGGAAATGTTATTCCGCTGTTTGCTGATGCCAAAGAATTAAAACGTTTGGTTTTTTCAATTCAGACAGATTCACGTCCGATGGACGAGCCCAAAAATCCTGATGAAATTTTGGTTTATCAAATTTTTAAAGCTGTCGCCTCTGAAGAAAAGCAACGCGAAATGGCCGAAGGTTTGCGCGAAGGAAAACTAGGGTACGGACATATCAAAAATATGCTGTTGGATGCGATTTTAGCCGAAACCAACGATGCACGCGAGAAATATAATTATTATATGACACATTTTGAAGAAGTGGAAGCCTTGTTGGAAGAAGGTGCCGCAAAGGCGCGTCCATTAGCTCACCGCACTCTTGAACGTTTGAAAGATGCTGTTTTCGGAAGATAATAATTAAGCCCCGTTCTTATAACAACGGGGCTTTTAATACAAAAAATACGCCTTATTCTAAAAAGGCGTATTTTTTGTTAGAAATTAAAGAAAATATTCACGCAAATATGCCGGCAAATCAGCAATATTCACTCTATGCTGCTCCATAGTATCACGATCGCGAATAGTTACAGATTCCGGCTGATTTTCGATAGTTTCAAAATCAACAGTAATACACAAAGGAGTTCCGATTTCATCATGACGGCGATAAGCTTTTCCGATGTTACCGGTATTTTCCAAAGCTACGCGACCGATACCGAGTTTCAATAAATTCTGTTTTATTTCGTGACATTTTGCCATAATTTGTTCATTATTCTTCTTCAAAGGAATAATTGCAACTTTAATCGGAGCAAGATGTTTTTTAAGTTTCAAAACAATACGGCTATTGCCGTTGCCCAAGTCTTCTTCCGTATAAGCTTCGGTCATAAGCGCCAAAACACCTCTGTCAACACCCATTGACGGTTCAATAACAAAAGGTACGACCCATTTATTATTATCATCCATAATGCACAGTTTTTGTGTAGAATCCGGATTTTTATGACAATGAGAAGTTAAATTCATTTCTTCTTGAGCTTTAGTATGATTTCCCAAATCATAGTCTGTACGATTAGCTATACCTTCCAATTCTTCCATTCCATGAGGAAAACGATATTCGATATCGTAACAAGCTTTAGCATAGTGAGCCAAATCGTCTTTCGGCGTGGTATAAATGTTGATATTTTCACGCTTTAAGCCTTGTTCTTCCCACCATTTAATGCGTTCTTCTTTCCAAATTTCATGCCATTTTTCATCTTCGCCAGGCTCAACAAAATACTCCAACTCTGCTTGTTCAAATTCGCGAACACGGAAAATAAAATTGCGCGGAGTAATTTCATTACGGAAAGATTTTCCAATTTGCGCAATACCAAACGGCAGCTTACGCGAAGTGGAATCGACCACATTTTTGAACTGCGTAAAAATAGCCTGCGCGGTTTCAGGACGCAAATAACCAAATGAAGAACCATCATCAACCGGACCGATAGCTGTTTTGAACATCAAATTAAACGGACGAGGCTCAGTCAATTCAGTAGATCCGCAATTTGGGCATTTGCCGTTAATGTGGTCAGCACGGAAACGACCTTTACATTTTTTGCAATCGACCATCGGATCAGAAAAAGTATCTTCATGTCCTGAATAATGCAATACTTTCTGATTGGTCAAAATCGCGGCATCCAAACCTTCAACATCATCACGTTCATAAACCATTGCACGCCACCAAGCGGCTTTCAGATTATTTTTAAGTTCGACACCGAGCGGACCGTAATCATACACACCTTGAAGACCACCGTAAATATCAGCATTTTGAAAAATAAAACCGCGGCGCTTACATAAAGACACCAGTTGATCCATTGTTGTTGCAGGCATTGTTTTTGTCCTTAAACTTATATTGTTGATTTCTTAACTTCTTTGTTTTATAAAATATCTGTAAAAAAATAGCAAGCGGAGATAAAAGAAAGATGGCAAAAAAAGTAAAAGTTGCCCTGATATATGATTTTGATGGAACCTTAAGCACAACAAATATGCAGGATTATTGCCTCATTCCTCGGTTTAAGATGAGTGCAAAAACTTTTTGGCAACAGGCGAACGACTGGTGGAAAGCGAATGATGCCGACCAGATTACCAGCTCAATGTACTATTTTGTTAAAATGTCACATGAAAAGAAAATTCCTTTAACTAAAGAAATTTTTGCAGATTGCGGCAAAGACATTGAATATTATTCCGGTGTAGAACAATGGTTTGAGCGCATTAATCATTACGGTGAAATGTTAGATCTTGATATAGAACACTACATAATTTCATCCGGCTATGAAGAAATTATCGAAGGCGCTTCCATTCGTAAATATTTTAAGGAAGTCTTCGGCTGTGCTTACGCTTATAATGACGAAGGTCATCCAATTTGGCCTGCCCGTGTGGTTAACTATTCAATGAAACCGCAATATTTATCAAAAATAAACAAAGGATTGGGGAAACTTGAAGACCGCGCTGTTAATGACTTTATGCCAGACGAGGATCGCCCTATTCCTTTTACAAGAATGATTTATTTTGGTGATGGCGACACCGATATTCCATCAATGCGCTTAGTTAAAAAAGGCGGCGGATATTCTATTGCTGTTTATAAGCCAAAGAGCCACCATAAAATGAAAGCCATCAAACTTCTGAGCGACGGACGGGTTAATTTTGCTCTTCCTGCCGATTACTCAGAAGATTCACAAATTGACACCGTGGTTAAAACAATTTTGGTCAAACTTGCAACTGAACGGGATTTGCAAATTTTGCAAGAAAAAGAGGACAAGAAAAAACTTCCGCGCAACTCAGGCAAATAGTATTATAGCTTAAAATTATACCGTTATAAGCTAATTCAAAACCCTTCGGCAAATGTCGGAGGGTTTGTTTATAATCAACTTTAACAGGCAATAACAAAACAGGGTACGGTTATTTTAATTTTATTTTCCTGTTTTTGTAAATGTTATGCCTAAAATACAAAAGTAATGAACTTTAATAATTATTACAACCTTTTTTGAACCACTTACGTAATGCAATTATCAACACAAGATAAAATACTGCCACAGACATCATTAGTGCTTATGTATAATTGAAATTTTAATAATTTGAATCAAAAAAAGTGTCGTTATAAAAAAATATGAAAAAAATCTAAAAAAAAACTTGCAATAATAAAATTTTTAGCATAGATATAGAACGTGCTTTAGATTGGGGTGTCGCCAAGTGGTAAGGCATCGGCTTTTGGTGCCGACATTCGTAGGTTCGAATCCTGCCACCCCAGCCACAGAATACAAACCGTCAGAAATGACGGTTTTTTCTTTTTAAATTAAGTATTTAAGCCAGTTCTAATATTTAGCGCAAAATATGCCTTACACTGGATAATCCTCGAACCAATTTCATCAAGAATTTGACATAATCAAGGTGTTAGGAAAATTCCAATTAATAAAAGAAGTGCTATAATTATATTTCCTCAGGAATATTCCAATCTCTTGTTTTTATTTTTCCTGTTTGATAAAATTCTGTAATTAAATTAACAAACTCTTTGAAATCTGGATTTTCTTTTGTAATCCTGTCAATCATGTCCCAATCCAACTCTTTTTTCTCTATTGCTGGTATTAATATTTGACTTTCAGAGGGATTTTCACAATTTAGTTGGATAAGCCCTATATTATGACCTGCACACAATATCTGTAATTCTGCCATTGCTTTTTCATCAATAGTTTGAGCGACAAGATATGAAAAGTTGCTCCAACTTGAATTTGAAACAGTTTGGAAAAAATACTCGCGTACATTTGATAAATTAATTTTTATCTTAACTTCAAATGACCAAAGAGAAGTTTTATTAAAAGAGAGCTTATTTGCACAAGAAATTACATCATTATCCCAACCATCTGATAAATTCTTAAGTCCGACAATATCGGGGTGCAACCATTTATTTCCATTACTTCCTTTTGAATTTGAGGATTTACGTTCATCTATTCTTTTAGGATATATATTTAATTCATTATATAAATACTCACATAAACGAGGATAAGAATCGTGCTCTGATTGTCCATTTGTTCCTGAACTTTTCTCTGCATCTTTTATTTCTTGAGCCTCTGTTTTTTCAGAATAATAATATTTTCTCGGACGTTCTGCTGTAGTTTTAATATATTCAGAAAAACCTCCCTTAGACCTACGCGCACCAATTTCCGCAACTAATTGACTTATTAAGGCTTCTTGATTATCTATGGGAGTAACAGATGCCCGACTTCTTTTCATTTTAGCATGACATTCTTCTGGTTTTGTTTCATATATTTTTTCTGCAATTTGTCGTGCTGTGAAATATTTTTCAGGATTACTCTTTAATATTTCTTCAACTGTTTTAACTAAATTTAGTGCCATAGGTATTCCCTTTCTAAGAATAAATTCGTCTCAACAGTAAAATAAAAAGCTGTTTTTTGTCAAATAAAAAAGGACTTGTTATTAAAACACATCCCTTTTTCTAAAAACCGCATTATTTTGCAGCATTTTCTTCAAATTCAGGTGTATAAACCGGTTTTTTATTCTTATAAACGAGTTTACGCACCTTATCGCCTTTATCGACCATTATCCAGGAATCATAATCTTCCATACCTCCGCCCATGCAGCTTTTGACGATTTTTATAACATGTCCGTCAGAAAGCTTTAGGAAAGTTAGAGGAAGATCATCTTTTTTGGAAACAACTGTTAAAATCACTTCTTTAACCAGACTGTTATCCTCTGCTTTTTCCTCTTGCATCGATGCTGATAAAATCTCTGCAGTAAAAAATACGCCGCAAACCATAATTACAATAGTAACGATTTTAACCAGCATATTTTTTCCTTTGCAATGTGAACAATCGCCGTCACAATGTCTGAGATCGTGAATTCCTTCGCTGAAATAACGCTCATACGCTTGTATAGCCTCTTGTTTTACGCGCTCCGTGGATTGACGCGCCATTTGGACTTTATATTCCTCAAGTTTTACTCCTTGTTTTGCCTAAGCTGTTTTTTCAATCAGCTTTTCAAATTCAGGTGAAGCTTGATAGCTTAAAAGTCTTAGACTTCTGACCGAAACCAAATTATCTGCCATCAACTGATCGTTGGCAATATATTTGACCGCGTCCATCGTCATTGTTTATTCACGCCCGACAAAAGACCAAATGTCCGTTAGAGATGACATAGCCAACATTATGCTGTTAACCATATCTTTAATCACCTTTTGTTCGTACACATCATAGCTCTGATATTTATCGTAGAGCTTGTGAACTTTTGAATCGTTCATTTTGCAAAGCACGGCGCATTTCAAAGATATTGATTGCAAATCTTTGGTGCGCACCTTAAAAGTATATTCGTAGCGATGAGGAACAATATCCATCAGAATTACTTCATTTCCCATATCGGCGCTATATGGAATATACTATACAAGCCCCAGAACATAGGAGAAATCAACAACCTGTCCCCACTGTCTTTTTATACCTCTTTGCCCAGAATAGATTTTAACAAAAGAGTGTCTGGCAACTCTCATACCGGCGGCTCCGATTATTATGCAAATAACCAGCAACCATGCAATTTTTTTACCCATAACTGATATAATTTAAGTTGTACAAAAATCTAAAAACTCAAATTCAGCCAGTTTTGTAAACTAATTTACATTTCCGACCAAATAATAAAAATTATAATTTTTAAACAAATTAAATTTGTTATAAATTATGTCAAAAAACAAGCTTTATGTCTAATTTTTTATTTTTTCGCAAAAAATATACAAAAATATTATCACAAACTATTGACTTTTTACGAAAGCTATTTAGATTATTGTCCAATAAATAATTTTTAATTTTATATTTATGGTTATAGATTTTTTAAATTGCCCTTTGCGGCAAGTGCTTACAAAAATCAGTAAAAAATGGAAGTCTGAAGGACCATGGCGTATTCCTTCTATTGCTTACACCCTTGAGCACAAAATGGCATTTTTAGAGTGTGAACACGAGTTTGTAGGAAACTATTCACTCAGAGGCTGGTTGCATGACTGTGATAAATTGTTCTTATATTTGCTTCCGTGGATGAACGAAAAACAAATACAATCATTTCATCGCAGACATCAATCTCATCACATTGATTATCCGCAGTACAAAGTGGAACAGTTGCTGCAAACCTACATCGACTGGGAATGCGCGGCACTGACAAAGCCTGACAAACCATTGGATGCATTTGCAACTTTGTTGCATTTTTACCGCGACAAACTGCCGTTAATGCTACCTGTATGTCTGGCAATCAACCCTGAAGCCGTTCGTCTGACAATTGCCGATTTGGATGATGAGCGTAAACAAAAATATGATGACTATCTGTTTGGTGTAAAATTCAATAAAAAACACGGTCAGACAGAGTATTCATCGTCAATTTTTGATGAGCTGGCGCGCAATGCTTCAAATGAAGAAACTTATAGCAAGACTCTTCGAATTATTACCAGCATTGTTCAGGGATTGGATGAAACCATTGTACTGATGAATGAACGCAACATTAAGTTTTCAAGAATTTTAGAAACCATACCGAATAACTTTTCTTTGATGAAACCGGTAGATTTGTTTTTGAAAACTCTTGATTTATTAGCAAAACGCCGCAAGCAAAAAATCAATTTGCAGAAATGTGTTGAGCTTTTACGCCGCAAAAATCAAATTTTTGCACAGCAACCCGCTCAAAAATTCAGCGTTACATCTTCCAAAACCGAATTTAATCACAATTATCGTCATATAATTAACAATCCGCTTTTGGAAAACTAGTCACAAAAAACACCGTCGATTTTATAAATCAGCGGTGTTTTTGTTTTAAATATTTCACACAATTTTGTTATTTTTTATTTGCTTTAAGTTCAGCCATTCTTGATGCAAAACGACGTAATTTAAAATCTTTATGTTTTTCAACCAAATCATGTATATTATAAATCATTTTCAATTGTGCCAATGTTATTTCAACGTCAGCCAACTCGTCGGCTATATTTTCAACATTGCCACGATCACGCAAATCTTTGCATAATTCTTTGGTCAATTCCGACATCTCTTCAATAACCATCACTTTTTGTGATAAATCGCCGAAAAATTCTATTGCTTCATTATATATTTTGTATTCTTGCTGTTTTTCCATAATTTTGCCTCTTTATTTTATTTTTTTAATTTGAATTGTCATAGCTATGGTGTGTGTTGATTTCGGAGCTAAATGAACAAAAAAATCTCCTTGATTTGCAGGTTCTACGCAAACAAAATTTTTATACTGATTAGGGCTCATCTCCGCCAAATCTTTATCCGGATTCCAAACAACCGTTGATTTAGAGCCGCTTTTTTCAATAGAAATAATTCGATTATATTTTTTATCTTCAATTTCAATTTTTTCACTGTGATTTAAAAATGCGGCATCAAATTCACCGTTGATTTTCAAATCAGCATTTTGGGTATAAATATTCCCGTCCAACGAACTTTTATATTGCCTGCCTGCTAAGCCTTTTATAACAATATTTTCTACTGAACTGATATTAAAATAGCAATGTAACGCTTCACTGAAATCAAAAGGTTTATCGCTGTTATTTGTTGTTGTGAGGCTGTACTCAAGTTTATCCGTTACTTTTACACGGAGCATTGCTGTCGCTGGAACATTATATTTAATATCCGGCACTAATAAAAATTCGGCTTCAGTTTTATCTTCAGAAATATCCAAACTTTGCAAAGTCCATTCAGAAATTCGGGCAAAACCGTGACGGGGCAAATTATCATTGAGTTTTTCAGCAGCAAACCTTGGCCAACAAACCGGTATTCCTCCTCTGATTGCTTGCGATTTATCAAATTTATTCAAATTTCCCACCCAAAAAACATCTTGTTCTTCACCTTTAGGTTTAAATGACAATAAATCGGCGCTCCAAAGCGATATTTTACATTGAGCTGAATTGTTGGATAAATCTATAATACCGTTATCATTCATTTTGCTTTTGCCTTTCTTACCAATAAAATTTACTTAAATTTATGAAAAACTTATTCAAAGCGCAAGATATAAAAAAGAGCCTTGCAAAAAGGCTCTTGTTTTCAATCACTTTATAAGTGTTTTGCGAACTTTGTCAAACGCCATCAATTCACTGATAATCCGTTTCATATCACGCAAATAAATGCTGTTTGGACCATCGGACAAAGCTTTTTCCGGATTTTCATGTGTTTCCATAAACACGGCGGCGACACCGACTGCAACCGCAGCTCTGGCTAAAACCGGAGCCATCTCTCTGTTTCCGCCTGAACATCCGCCCAAACCTCCCGGTTGTTGAACTGAATGTGTCGCATCAAAAATAATCGGGCACCCCGTATCGGCGGCCATTTGCGGAAAAGCCCGCATATCCGTAACCAGAGTGTTATAACCGAAAGAAGTTCCGCGTTCTGTTATGCAAACTTTGTCATTTCCTGATTCAACAGATTTCATAACCAAATGTTTCATATCCCACGGAGCTAAAAACTGCCCTTTTTTAATATTGATAATTTTACCGGTTTTTGCAGCAGCAACCACCAAATCCGTTTGACGGCACAAAAAAGCCGGTATTTGCAAAATATCCACATATTCGGCAGCAATGGCACACTGTTCGCGTTCATGAATATCCGTTAAAATCGGACAACCGTAAAGTTTTTTTATCTCGGCAAAAGTTTTCATACCCTCGTCTATTCCGACACCGCGCGGAGAATTAATAGACGTGCGGTTAGCTTTGTCAAAAGAAGCTTTAAAAATATAATTAACACCGAGTTCATTGGTTATTTCAATCATTTTTCCGGCAATATCAATTGCATGCTGCTTGCTTTCAATTTGACAAGGACCGGCGATAATTGCTATCGGCAACTCGTTACTAATTTCAAAATTGCCTATTTTAATTTTTTTCTGCTCCATACTTAAACTCCTTCACATCAGGTTAAAATGAAAATTTCAGCCAGGTAAACAATACATTTCCGTCATTTTTAATCCCCGGAACATAAGCAGCCTGCCATGAAACATTTTTATAAGTTAAACCGGCAACCGGCAAAGGCAGAGGCACAGGAATATAACTATACTCATGACGCTGAGTTATACCTATAGTGTAGCCTGCTCCAATTTTCCAATCACCGCTTTCGGATATATCCCAATTATATTGGTAAGCATAGCCAATCATTGTTTCCAAATAAAAATTTGAATCCTTAAATGCCATTGCATATAAGCCATGCCATTCATTTCCTTTCCACAAACCTTTGCCTAAACCAAAACCCCAGGCTTCTTCATTATATTTTTCAAGATGCTTTTTGTCATAAGCCAAACGGTTGTGCCATGCATAAAAAGGGGTATAAACATCAAGCCGACCGCAGCTCCATGTATCAGCCACGTCTATTTTCAAATCTTCATACCATTCCCCCCAACTCCAAGCTTTTGCTGATGTGGAAGGCAATACAGCCAGAGCGGCCAAAGGCAAAATCAAGTTTTTAAGTTTCATTTTTTATTTTCCTACTAAATTAAACGACTGTTTTCGATTGCTGCTTTTACAAACGCTACAAACAGCGGATGCGGAGCAAAAGGTTTTGATTTTAATTCCGGATGGAATTGAACACCGATAAACCATGGATGATCCGGTCTTTCAACGATTTCCGGCAACAACCCATCAGGAGATTTTCCGGTAATCAGCATTCCGGCTTTGCGCAAAACCGGTTCATATTTAATATTAACTTCGTAGCGGTGGCGGTGGCGCTCGCTAATTTCTTTTGCACCGTATATCTGAAAAGCCTTTGATTTTTCATCTAAAATTGTCGGATAAGCCCCCAAACGCATCGTGCCGCCCAAATCACCGTCTTTGTGTCTGATTTGTTTAGCGCCATCCTTGTCCCATTCTGTCATCAAACCGACAACAGCTTCACAATTATCGGAAAGTTCGCTACTGTTGGCATTTTTTATTCCGGCAACATTGCGCATTGTTTCAATAACAGCCATTTGCATACCGAAACAAATTCCGAGATAGGGAATATTATGCTCGCGGGCATAGCGGGCAGCGGCTATTTTGCCTTCGGTTCCCCGTGTACCAAAACCGCCGGGGACTAAAACAGCGCTGACATCATTCAAATATTCATCTGCACCGTTTTCTTCTATATCTCCGGCGTCAACCCATTTTATCTTAACCCGAAATCTATTGGCCAACCCGCCATGCGTCAAAGCTTCTGAAATTGATTTGTAAGCTTCTTGCAGTTGATATTTGCAAACCACTGCGACTTTGACTTCACCTTCGGGATTTAACATAGTTTCGGCAATATGCTGCCATTTGCTTAAATCTACTTTACTGTTTTCAAGTCCGAAATATTTGCAGACCTGAGAGTCAAGCCCCTCCGCCGAGTAAGACAAAGGAACGTGATAAATAGATTTTGCATCAAGAGCCGCGATAACACAATCTTCTTTAACATTGCAGAACAAAGCTATTTTGCGTTTTTCATTTTGCGGAATTTCTATCTGAGAACGACAAAGCAAAATGTCTGGCTGAATACCATACTCCTGCAATTGTTTCACTGAGTGCTGAGTAGGTTTTGTCTTCAACTCTCCGGCCGTCGGAATATAAGGCAAAAGCGTTAAATGTAAAAACATTGTCCGCTCACGTCCCAATTCATACGCTAATTGACGTATAGATTCCAAATACGGCTGCCCCTCTATATCGCCAACTGTACCGCCTATTTCACAAAGCACAAAATCTTCATCATTCAGATTGCCGAGAATAAAGTTTTTTATTTCATTGGTAACATGCGGAATCACCTGAATAGTTGCTCCCAAATAATCACCATGGCGCTCTTTGTCCAAAACGCGTTGATAAATTTTTCCGCTGGTTACACTATCGTATTTAGTCGCAGGAATTCCTGAAAAACGTTCATAATGTCCTAAATCCAAATCGGCTTCAGTTCCATCATCCGTTACAAAAACTTCACCATGCTGACAGGGATTCATTGTTCCGGGATCCACATTCAAATAAGGATCCAATTTTCTCAGTCTTACCTTAAAGCCTCTGGCCTGCAGCAATGCTGCCAACGATGCCGATGCCAAACCTTTGCCCAATGATGACACAACACCACCGGTAATAAAAATAAATTTTGTTTTACTATTTGTATTTTCAGACATTTTATAAAGACCAACTCTATATTTTAAAGTGATAAAGACACCTCAGAAAAACTAAGGTGCCTTATTTATTTTACAGAAAAGTCATTGACTATTTCTCGGCAGCCGGAGCTTCGGGAGCAGAAGGTGCTTCGGGAACAGATTGTTCAACCGGAGCCGCATCCAATATCGATTTAGCAGCAGCATGAGTAGAATGACCTTTATAATATAAAGATAAAGACATACTGGTAATAAAGAACAGAGTTGCCAAAATCGCCGTAGCTCTGGTTAAAAAATTTCCTGTTCCGCGTGCTGTCAAAAAGCTGGACGCGCCATTGCCGCCGCCCAAACCGTCCAATGCACCGCCGGATGAACGCTGCAACAAAATAAAGGCCACTAAGAAAATAGCAACCAACAAGTGCAAAACCAATAAAATTGTACTCATTTCAATTCCTTTACAAATTAACAAACAGCTTTGGCAATAGCCATAAAGTCTTCAGCTTTCAAACTTGCACCGCCAATCAAAGCACCATCTACATCAGGCAATGACAAAAATTCTTTGGCATTATTAGGTTTAACAGAACCGCCGTATAAAATACGCATTTTATTAGCAACAGCTTTTCCCAATTTTTTAGCCAGAACCTTACGAACAGCTGCATGAACTTCTTCCACGTCGGCCGCCGTAGGGGTTTTGCCCGTACCAATAGCCCAAACCGGCTCATACGCAATTACGGTATTTGAAGCATCAGCATTATCCGGAACAGATCCCATAATCTGCTGTGAACAAACATCAATTGTTTTACCTTCATCGCGCTGCGCTTCGGTTTCGCCTATACAAATAATGGTTTTCAAACCATTATCATAAGCAGCAGCAGCCTTTTTGGCAACCAGTTCATTGCTCTCAAAATGGTCGGCACGACGTTCTGAGTGTCCGAGAATAACATAAGTGCATCCCAAATCTTTCAGCATAGCCGGACTGATATCGCCGGTGTGTGCGCCTTTAACCGCAAAATGAGCATCTTGAGCGCCAAGAGCAACTTTTGCTCCGCGCAATGCTTTTTTAACAGAATATAACAATGTAAAAGGCGGACAAACCAAAAATTCACATGCGGGTTTGCCCAAGTTTTTGACTTCTGCCGCAACGGCTTTAGCCAGATTTACGCCGTCTTCCAACTGTCCATTCATTTTCCAGTTTCCGGCAATGATGGTTTTGCGATATCTGCGATTCATGGTGATCTCTTCTCCTTTATGTCTTCATCTATCCGCAATTGCG
>UQMA01000019.1 GCA_900542055.1 uncultured Azospirillum sp.
CAGCAGTGACGATGACCCGATGTTGCCGGAAGTTATCGAAAGTGAAGTGTTAGATGATGGAGTTGACAGCAATGTCACTTCCAAGTCAAATGTTGCTCCCGATGGAACAAACTTGGGAACAAAACTCTCGTACAAGTCTTGGATAAAGGTCAAAGGCCAGACCCGAGCGGCGTTTGAAAACAAGGTCGAAGTAACCCTGAACAACGCGTTTAACAATACGGATACCTTGGTTAAGGTTTATGACTTTATTGTCGAACCGCCTAAGGTTGAAGTGTTTAATAGAAAACGCAGCGAGCGCAAAGAGGGCTTTGTAACTGTTTCGGATTCGGTGTTGGTTTATAGCGTGCAATTTGCGGAGTTCTCATTTGATTATGAGCTTGACTATGAGGTGGCTGTCTACAATGACGGTGTTACCAAAAAAGTTATGCCTTATCATCAAATCGGAGCTATCAAAGACAAGGGCTATAAACTGAAACAACTGGATTCTGCCATTGATGGCGAAGAAGCTTATGCCCGTCAACAGCTTGTTCACTCTATCAGTGTCGAATTTAACGGCAAATATTATGATTTGAGCGCAACAGTTTTGTTGTACAGACATTTGGGACCTGCCGATGAACCTTATATTCTGCGTAGCGAACTTGTTTCTAAAAATGTGAACATCACAGGCGGAAACTTGATTACTTCTACTTCAAAATGCAGTCGCCAATTTAAGAGAAATTTCATCTGTTTTCAGTCGTACAGTTCAGGTTATTGCCTACAAATGAGGTATTTATTAAAAAACACCTTCCGTTTCAAACGGAAGGTGTTTTTTTGTGCTTGTTCAAGCAGGGTTATTTTTTCAATACGGCAACTCCGGGGAGTTCTTTGCCTTCCATCCATTCCAGAAAAGCACCGCCGGCTGTTGAAATATATGAAAATTTATTGGCAACGCCCGCATTTTCGAGAGCAGAAACAGTATCGCCGCCGCCGGCAACAGACATCAATTTTCCGGCTTGTGTCAATTCTGCAGCATGCTGAGCAACTTTGTTGGTGGCATTATCGAAAGGTTTCATTTCAAAAACGCCGAGAGGACCATTCCAAACCAAAGTTTTGCATTCGTCAAGTTTGGCATTGATGGTGGCAATTGTTTTTTCGCCAACATCCAACAGACTCCAGCCTTCAGCGGGAATATCGCTCAAAGCAACGGTTTTATGTTCGGCATTAGGCTTAAATTCTTTTGATACAACAACGTCTTGAGGCAAAACAATGTCGCAGTTGTTGGCTTTTGCTGTTGCCATAATTTCTCTGGCTGTGTCAAGCATATCCATTTGTACTAACGAATTAGCTTCGTTAAGTGTAACTATGCCGCTGGCTTTCATAAAGGTGTGAGCCATACCGCCGGAGATAACCAATTTGTCAACTTTTTTAACCAAATTGTTCAGCAAATCGAGTTTTGTAGAAACTTTAGAACCGCCGACAACCGCAATTAACGGACGGGTCGGGTTCGACAAAGCGTTTTCCAAAGCTTTAACTTCTTCTTCCATCAAACGTCCCATAGCTGCCGGCAATTCTTTAGCTGCGGCTACCATAGAAGCATGTGCGCGGTGAGCGGTTGAAAAAGCGTCTGAAACGTATACATCGGCAGGTTTTACCAATTCTTTGGCAAAGGCCTCGTCACCTTTCTTTTCTTCGTTATAAAAACGCAGATTTTCAAGCAGCAAAATTTCATCATTGCCCATATTTTTAACGGCTTCTGATACTTTTTCACCAATGCAGTCATCGACAAATACAACTTTTTTGCCCAAAGCTTTTTCCAAATCTTTAACAATATGGCTGAGCGAGTTCTTCATATCGCCTTTGCCTTCAGGACGGCCAAAGTGAGAAATGACAACAACTTTTGCGCCTTTGCTCATCAATTCTTTGATGGTCGGAACTGTGCGATCGATACGTGCGGTGTTTGTAACATTAAAGTTTTCATCCATAGGAACATTCAAATCGGCGCGAAGCATAGCGACTTTGCCCTGCAAATTTCCTAAATCGTCAATTGTTTTGTAATTCATTGTTATTTCCTTAAAAAATAAAAAATCCCCGCGACAACAGCCGACATACAATGCCGACCTCTGTCTGCGGGGATTGTAAAGATTATCCGTTTACTTTAGCCATGTGGGCAACGAGGTCCAAAACTTTGTTTGAATAACCCCATTCATTGTCGTACCAGCTTACAACTTTAACAAAAGTCGGAGTCAATTGAATACCGGCTTTAGCGTCAAAGATAGAAGTGCGGGAATCGCCCAAGAAGTCAGAAGAAACAACTGCATCTTCAGTGTAGCCCAAAATTCCTTTGAGCTCGCCTTCAGAAGCTTTTTTCATAGCGGCGCAGATTTCTTCATAAGTAGCGGCTTTTTTCAAGTTTGCTGTCAAATCAACAACAGAAACATCCAAAGTAGGAACGCGGAAAGACATACCTGTTAATTTTCCGTTCAATGAAGGAATTACTTTGCCGACAGCTTTAGCAGCACCGGTTGAAGACGGAATAATGTTGCCGGAAGCAGCGCGGCCGCCTCTCCAGTCTTTTACAGACGGGCCATCAACGGTTTTTTGAGTAGCTGTTGTAGAGTGAACGGTTGTCATCAAGCCTTCTTCAATACCAAAAGCGTCGTTCAATACTTTGGCGATAGGAGCCAAGCAGTTTGTTGTGCAGGAAGCATTAGAAACAAACTGTGTGCCTTTAACATAAGAATCTGTGTTAACGCCGCAAACAAACATCGGAGTATCGTCTTTAGACGGTGCCGACATAACAACATATTTTGCACCGGCATCAATATGGCCTTGAGCTTTTTCTTTTGTGAGGAACAAACCGGTAGATTCAACTACATATTCAGCTCCGATTTCGCCCCATTTCAAATCAGCAGGGTTCTTTTCAGCAGTAACGCGGATAGCTTTGCCGTTAACAACAAGTTTGCCGTCTTTAACTTCTACTGTGCCGTCAAATTTGCCATGCATTGTGTCGTATTTGAGCATATAAGCCATATATTCAACATCAATCAGGTCATTGATACCAACGATTTCAATATCGTCTCTTTTTTGAGCTGCACGGAAAACCAAGCGGCCAATACGGCCAAATCCGTTAATACCGACGCGAATTGTCATATTATTATCCTTCCATAAATGATGTGCGGAATGCCCCGCACCAGCGTTTTAATCGTCGCTAATGTAACACTAAATGATTTTTTTTCAAGCTATTTTTAAGGTTGTTCATGCGCCTGAATAAAACTATGAAGAGCTATTAACCTATAATAAAAAAACTTTAAAAGCTGGACAAAAAACAAGGTTTGTGTCATTATTAAAAAATCGAAAAAATTATTAACAGATTATATGTATGGAACAAAAAACTTTTGAAGAAGTAAAAAAATTGATTGATGACGAACTTCAAAAACAGGATGTTCGCCGATATCAACTCAAGCCTGTTCGCGTTACTAATGATTGTTTCGGCTTTTATGTTATTGCTTATCCTAATGGCGAAATTGAAGCCGTTGCAAATGCTGATTTAGACGCGCAGTATCAGTATGACAGCACAACAAACACTTTTGTAGGGCGTGCCTTGCATTCGTTTATTGAGTGGAAAGCGGGAACGTTTATGTGTAATGACGTTGTGTTTGAACCTGGCGGAATGGTGTGCGTTGATGAAGCAGAATGTGTCAGGGCTTTTGCTCGGGATAAGTTTGAACGTAAATTTGAAAAAGCAGATTAAAAAAGAGGTGTTTTCAAAACACCTCTTTTTTGTTTAATTTACCATTTTTCCCAGTGAATTTTTTCAGGGTGCCAACGATTTTCAGGCTGTGCCGGTGTTTCATCAGGATACCCCATGATAATAATGCCGACAGGGCGCATATTTTCCGGAATATGCAAATGGCTGCATAATCCATTGATAACCAAAGGCATAGGAGAAGCTCCGCAAAAACAGGTTCCAATGCCTTTTGCATGAGCAGCTAACATAAGATTTTCAGAAGCCAAAGCGCAATCTATGTCGGCATAATCCCATTTTTCACCGTCTTTATCGCGGTTAAATGCTTGTTCAAGATTTCCGCAGACAATAACGGCGCAGGAGGCTCCCTTAGCAAATGACGTCCAGCGTTGAATGTTGCGCAGAGAGCTTAAAATTTCTTTGTCTTCGATTACCAAAAATTCCCATGGCTGTTTATTGTGCGCAGAAGGGGCATATTGTGCAGCTTTAATTATTTCTTCCAAGACTTCATGCGGTATTTTTTTATCCGTGTATTTGCGTATGGAACGGCGAGTTAAAAGACCTTCATATAAATCCATTGTTTTTCCTTTATAAAATTTACTTAATTTGCTTTTCCTGCGCTTACTTGTTCAAAGCGCGGCAAGACTGAGTTTTCAATAATAAAAGCAATTGAGCGGTTGACCATTTTGTCTGTATGTGCAACCGTTTTAATCAAGTTTTCCAATTCATTTTCATTGGTTTGGTGTTGCGATAAATGATGATAAACTTCTGCAAGTTCCGAAAGAGAATCGACTATTTGAGCTATGTAAGCAGGTATTTTAACATTATCGCAGCCACCCCAAAACCCCTCAAGATAGCCGGCCTCGATTTCTTCCTGTCGCTGAAAGCAGGTTTCAGTCAGTTCAGCCGCATTTTTTATCTTGAATTTCGGCAATTCTATTTTGTTATCGCGAACCTGTTCAAAAATATCATCCCATAATCCCATAAAAAATTTGAAAAAAAGTTCGGCTTCTTCTTTTGTTTGCAAACGCGGTTGTTGGTTTTGCGGCCATAAAGACGAAATAACGTCGGTTGGGCGCAAATTGAGATTCGGACTGCAAATAGCTCCGGCAAAACGCAGTTTTATCAGATTTAGTCCGGTTGGGCATTGGTAATGTTCAAGCATTTTTGTGAATTTATCATCACCAATATATGTATTTTGGCTTTGCATTTTTATCTTCTTCATATATAAATTACAAAAAGTGCCTTTAATTTAATGGAGATTTTGAAATTGTCCAGCTTAAAAATTTTTTCAGCGGCATTGTTGCTGTTGTTGGTTGCAGCTTGTTCGCTGAGCGAACCTTTTGTCGACAGAAGGCGTGAAGCCGGAAAAAAAGGCGATGAATTGTATGTGGGGACTTCTAAAACAGATGCTCCGGTTATTTGTTATAACGGTTGGGTTACGGATTTTTCAGCGGTGCAAAAAATGGCTGATGACGAATGTGTAAAAAATAATACAGGAACCGCCGCCGTGCTGGATAATGAAGAACGTTTTTCATGCCGGATTATGACCCCGACTTATGCAAAATTTCAATGTGTCAGATAAGGAAAATCAATGACTTGTATTTTAGATGAAAAAATTAATCAAAAACTGAAAAAAATCTTCGAGGAATTAAATTTTGACAGCAAGTTTGCCGTTGTCAAAAATTCGGATCGTCCGGATTTAAGTGATTTTCAGTGCAACGGAGCTTTGGCTTTAGCCAAGGCCGAAAAGAAAAATCCGCGCCAAATCGGTGAAGCTATTGCCGAAAAATTGAAGGAAGATGCTGATTTTGCAAAGGTTTCGGTAGACGGTCCGGGGTTTTTGAATTTAACTTTGTCTGATGAAATGATTGCGAAAACAATGGATAATATGGCAAAATCTCCCCGTTTCGGCTGCGCAGAGACGGCTGAACCGAAAACAATTGTGTTGGATTATGGCGGACCGAATGTGGCCAAAGAAATGCATGTCGGGCATTTGCGTTCGGGAGTTATAGGCGAATCAGTCAGAAGAATAGAAGAATTTGTCGGCAATAAACCTATTTCCGATGTTCATTTCGGTGATTGGGGAACGCCTATCGGTATGATTTTATCAGAAGTCATTATCCGCGATGGCAATTTGGATAAGATGGAAAGTTATAATATTGCCGAAATTACCGCCTTTTATAAACAAGCTAATATTCGTTGCAAAGAAGATGAAAAAGCCAAAGAAAAGGCTCGTGTTATTACTGCAAAATTTCAAGACGGAGATGAGGAATATACAAAAGCATGGAGACATATTCGCAAGGTTTCGGTGGAGGCTGTTAAAGCTAACTATCGTGAATTGGGCGTACATTTTGATCTTTGGCTCGGGGAATCGGATGCTCATAAAACCTGTTTTGAAATTAAAAAAATTGCCGAGGATAAAGGACTATTGGAATATGATGACGGCGCCTATATTATCCGGCTTGATGAGGAAAATAAACCCAAGCCACCAGTGATTATTGAAAAATCAGACGGTGGATTTACTTATCAGGCAACGGATTTAGCCACAATTAAAATGCGCGTCGATGATTTGCATGCTGATGAAATCGTTTATTTTGTAGATAAACGGCAGTCTTTACATTTTGAACAGGTTTTCGAAACTTCTGAAAAATTGGGGATAGCGCCTAATGTAAAACTGCGCCATATCGGTTTTGGAACAGTTAACGGCGCTGACGGCAAGCCATTTAAAACCCGTGACGGCGGTGTTATGAATCTTTGTGATTTGATTCAGCTTTCTAAAGAAAAAGTTGCTGAATCAATGCCTAAAGCCGGAGCTGAAAGCGGTTTAAGTCAAGAACAGCTTGATAAGCTGATTGCGCAAGTAGCTATCGGAGCTATCAAATTTCAGGATTTGAAGAATAACATAGCTTCAGGGTATATTTTTGAATTAGATGATTTTGCCAATTTTGAAGGCAAAACCGGTCCATATATACAATATGCGGTTGCACGCATTAATTCGGTTATTCGTAAAAATTCAGAAATAAAATCCGGAAATATCGTTATTACAAATCAGGAGGAACGCAATCTCGCTTTGAAAATAGCTCAATTCAACAATGTGGTTATGCGGGCTGAAATGGAAAAAGAGCCGAGCATTATTTCCGATTATACTTATAATTTGGCTCAGGCGTTCAGCAGCTTTTACAATTCCTCTCCGATTAAGGGAGAAGAAAGTTCACAAATAGCTCAATCTCGTATCGCTTTAGCAGAATTAACACGCAATATTTTGGTAAAACTTCTGTTTTTGCTTGGAATTGAAGCTCCTGAAATTATGCCGAAAGCTTAAAGAAAAATAATGAATTGTATGAACTTTTTCACTAAAAAAAGATTTTATTAAACGGAATATTATATTACTATAAAAAAAGTTTTTGGGAGAAGTAATGGCTGAAATTAAAAAGAACGATCCGGTTATTGAAATGGAAAAAGTCGGTATCCGCTACGGACAGGGACCCGAAATTTTGAGTAATATCAATCTTTCGCTTGAACGCGGATCTTTTCATTTTTTAACAGGAAAAAGCGGTGCCGGAAAAACTTCGTTGCTGAGTATGATGTATTTGGCACAAAAACCTAGTCGGGGCAGGGTGAGTGTGTTTGGCAACAATGTCAATTTTACAAACCGCAATGCATTAGCTATGTTTCGCCGTCGTATCGGAGTTGTTTTTCAGGATTTCCGCCTGTTGGAGCATGTGTCTGCTTTTGATAATGTTGCTTTGCCGTTAAGAGTATGCGGTATGAGTGAGAAAGAAATCCGCAAGAGAGTTAACGAACTGTTGAAGTGGGTTGAAATCGACCGCAGCACTTCAGCGATTACTTCAACTTTATCAGGCGGTGAAAAACAGCGCGTGGCAATTGCCCGTGCCGTTATAAACCGTCCGGACGTTTTGTTGGCTGATGAGCCTACCGGTAACGTTGATAATGATATTGCGCCGAAATTAATGAAATTGTTTGTCGAATTGAATAAGTTGGGAACAACGGTGGTTATTGCCACGCACAATGAAAATCTTATTCGTGATTTTAAGTATCCGTGTATTCATTTGAAAAAACGCAGCTTGACAATTATAAAACCGGAGGAACGCAGCAATGATTTGGAAATTTGACAGTTTGCGCCACCGTGAACTGCCTTTGTCAAAAGACAGCTCCAATCTTTTTTTGAAGATTATGATTTCGATTTCTGTCTTTTTATTTGCTGTTACATTGGCTGGCGTTTTGGCTATTAATTCAATGTTGGTTAACTGGAATTCCAGTATTTTGGGCTCTTTGACCGTTCAGATTATTCCTGTTAACAATTCGGATAAACAAAAAGCGAGAGATGAAACTGTTATTCAGGAGCAAAGGGCGGTTGCTTTGCTGGAAGCCATGCCGGAGGCGCATAAAGTGACACCGTTGAATGAAGAACAGCTGCAAAAATTATTGCGTCCGTGGTTGGGAGATGATGTTGATATTAATGAATTGCCTATGCCGCGTTTGATTGATGTAAAATTAAAACCGGATGCCGAGATAAATTTTAAAATTTTAGCTGAAAAGTTGGCAACGGTTGCTCCTCAGGCTTCTTTAGATAATCATAAATTATGGTTGAATAAATTGATTAATTTTGCAGCCGGCTTGAAAATGTTGGCTTTGTCCGTGTTGTTGTTGGTGGTTTGCGTTACGTCGGGAGCTATTTTTTATACAACACAAACAAGTTTGGGCTTGCATAAAGATGTTATTGAAATATTGCATCTGATGGGAGCAAAAGATACTTATATTGCTCAACAATATGCAAGTCGGACGGCCGTTTTGGGGCTTATCGGCGGTGTTATCGGCGTGGCTGCTGCAATACCGGCAATTTTTTTGATTGCACATTTAGCTGGGCAAATTGAAGGCGGAATTATTAACGAAGCCAATCTGTCCGCGGGAGCTTGGATGATGATTGTAAGTCTGCCGCTTTTTTCAGCTTTGGTAGCTATGCAAACCGCTTATTATACTGTTAAACGCACTTTAGAAAGACTGATGTAGCAGATGACTAAAAAACAATTGGCATTTATTTCTTTTTTTGCATTTTTATGGTTTATAGGTTTTCTTGCTTTTGACTATAGAATTAATCATTTTTCGCAAAATTCCGATGCAAAAGCTGATGCAATCGTAATTTTGACAGGGGGGCGCAATCGTCTGAGCGCCGCAGTTAAATTGCTCAATGCTAAAAAAGCGGAAAAGATGTTTATTTCCGGCGTTGATAAAGCAATTTCGATAAAAGAACTTCAAAAGCGTAAAGATGTGGAAATTTTCAGCTCTGAAAATATTACATTGGACAAGAAATCAACCAACACAGTTGAAAATGCGCGGGAAACATCACAATGGATAAAAGACAATCATATTCGCTCTATTTATTTGGTAACGTCAAATTATCACATGCCTCGCAGTATGGTTGAATTTCATTATTACAGTCCTAAACTCGAAATTATTTCCTATCCGGTTTTTTCGGATAAAGTAGAGCGAAAATGGTGGAAAAGCTGGCATAGCTTTAAGCTTTTGACAGGGGAATATAATAAATTTTTATATGTGTTGGTTAGAGATAGCCTTATTGTCAGAAAGGAGAAATAAAATGGCTTTTTTGCGTTCGTTGCTCGGGAATATTTGGACCTATGGCGTTATTGCTTTCGGTGTGTTGTTTGCCAGTGTTTTGGGGTGGTTTTTACCGCAAAAATTTCATATCTATTGGTGGAACCACTTGATGCTGCCGGCAGTCGTTTGGGGCTTGCGCGTGTTCGGTGGTTTGAAAGTGGAATTTCGCGGACTCGAAAATTTGAATAATAAGGCTGTTTATGCCTGCAAACATGAATCAGCATGGGAAACTTATGTGTTGACTACGGTTCTTGATAAGGCAACAATGATTTTGAAAAAAGAATTAACGTATATTCCTTTTTTCGGATGGGCCGCAGCCTTGTATGGTTTGATTGCGGTAGACAGATCGGCGGGGGCTTCGGCAATGAAAAAAATGTTGAACGAGGCTAAAAAATCAGTTGATAAAGGTCATCCGATTGTTATTTTTCCCGAAGGTCATCGTGTGCCTGCCGGTACATGCCTGAAGTATAAACCCGGTTTTTTGTTTTTGGCACAAAATTTAAATATGCCTATAGTTCCTGTTGCTCTAAACAGCGGTATGTTTTGGCCGCGTAGCTCTTTCAGCCATATTTCAGGAAAAATTATTGTTGAATTTTTACCGGCAATGCAGCCTCACGGCGATAAAAACGAATTTATTGCCGAATTGCAAAAACGTATTGAAGATAAATGTACGGAACTGAATGCCGAAGCTATGCGCGATTATCCGGCTTGCAAAGTTAATTTTGCCGGAAAGAAAAATGAAAATTAAATTTTTAATTCCAGAAACCAAAACATGGCAATTCCATAGCGTCTGTTTTCAATAAGTTGCATTTCGGCAGGAATATCCAAAGTTTCATCTTGCGCGGTTTCAACAATGCAAATTCCGTCGTTTTTTAGCCATTTTTGCTTGATTATTTCAATTAAGGCTTTAGAGCTGAGTTCTTGGTGATAAGGCGCATCAAGAAAAATTATATCAAAGGCGCTTTTTACAGTCGGCAAACGAGCGGCATTGGCTTTTAGCAAAGTTATTTTGCTTTTTTCATTAGAAAAGAGCAAAGCATTTTTAGAGGCAGAAGAAATGTCTATATCAACGAGGGTGACCGATTTTGCTCCGCGTGATAAAGCTTCAAAAGCAAAAGCTCCGGTTCCTGCAAAAATATCTGCAAGATTTACAACATTCCATGGCTTTTTCAATTTTGAAAATAGAATATTGAAAACAGACTCTCTAGCTTTGTCAGCTGTAGGGCGGACATTTTCCGAAAGCGGCGAATAAAGTTTTTTACCGCGGTAGAGCCCGCCGATAATCCTCATAGTTCGAACCTTCCGCCGAGCTGTTCGCGTAAAACTTTTTGCGGAACTTCACGAACTTCGCCTTTTTTAAGTCCTCCCAGTTGAAATGGCCCGTAAGAAAGCCTGATAAGTCTGGCTACGTCTAAACCGATGTGCTGCATTAAGCGGCGTATTTCGCGGTTTTTTCCTTCAGTTAATGTAACCGTTAGCCAAGTGTTGGTGCCTTGAGTGCTATCGGAGGCGATTTTTACAGGACCGTAATTAATACCATCAATTGTGACACCGTTAGCTAAAGAATCAAATTTTTCCTGCGTTACAAAACCATGGACTTTTACTTTGTATCTTCGACTCCAGCCGTTTTGCGGAAGTTCTAACATTCTGGACAGTTCACCGTTATTGGTTAGCAACAGCAGACCTTCGGAGTTGAGGTCAAGCCTTCCTACCGAGATAACGCGCGGCATTCCTTCCGGCAAGTTGTCGAAAACCGTCGGACGCGAAGCGTCTTTATGTGATGTAATTAAACCAATCGGTTTATAATAAAGCCAGAGTCTGGTTTTTTCGATGGTTGGAAGTTTTTCGCCATCCAGCAAAATTTTTTCACTGCCGTCAACGTTAAAAGCGGGTGAGCTGATGGTTTCACCATTAACGGTAATGCGCTTTTGGAGAATTAATTCTTCTGCCGCGCGCCGTGAACATACGCCTGAACGTGCTATAAATTTAGCTATTCTTTCACTCATTTTAAGCAATCCTCAATAAATTTTCGTGTATCATATATGAAGCATGGAGAAAAATAAAGATGAATCCGCAAGAGTATATGCAAATAGCGTTAAAACAAGCGCAAAAAGCTTTTGATTGTGATGAAGTTCCGGTCGGAGCGGTGGTGGTTAATCCTGTTGACGGCAAGATTGTGGCAAAAGGATATAATCATTGCGAACATGGAGGAAACGCTTTTGCTCATGCCGAAATTGAAGCTATGCGCAAAGCTTGCCGCAAACTGAAACAGAATCGGCTGAGGGATATGGTTTTATATGTCACTTTAGAACCGTGCACCATGTGTGCGGCTGCGATTTCATTTATGCGGATTTCAAAGGTGTATTTTGGCGCAACTGATGCTAAAGGAGGTGCGGTTGTGAGCGGAGTTCGCTTTTTTGAGGCGGATACCTGTCATCACAGTCCTGATATTGAAGGCGGAATTTTAAGTGAAGAATCGGCTGCAATATTGAAAAAATTTTTTTATAATAAGCGGAAAAAATTGTAGACAAATATCATATAAATATGACGAAGGGCTATTCTTAATGTAATCTTTAGACAGAAAATTGAAGCGGAGGCGCGATGAAATATAATAAAGTTGTTTTTACAAAAGTTTCTCCCGAAATAAGCAAAAGTCACCGGCGCTTTTTTGATCGTCATGTCCGCAAGGCTTTTGTTCAATATTTAGCTTATACAAATTGGTTTGATGGTGTTTTAACCGAAAAAGAAATTATCGAAGCCAAAAAAGGATATTTACCTAAAGATCTTGATATTCATCACATTTTTCCGCTGTCTGGCTCAGAAAGTAAGGATGTTAATTCTTTTACAAATTTAACCGTTTTACATAAATCTACTCATATTGCCATTAATCGAAATATATTCTATCCTCAATTGAAAGACATCAGCAGTATGCCGGAAGGAAAAACGCGCGAGATTTATATTCCTCTTTTTAAGCCGGTCGATGCCGGAAGAATTATAGCGATAAGAAACGAAAAAAATCGCGGAAAATGGCAAATGCTGAAAAAGCCTCCACGAAATATTGACGGACGTTGACAAAAAATAAACAGAAGTTACTAAATATTAATAAAGACTCTTTTAGAATGTCGACAAGTTGGTTGAGTGGGGTAAATAATAAAAATGGGACTATGGCAAGACATAAAATACCGTATAAAAAAATCATGGCTGCTTATACTGCCTGTCATGATGTTTTCTTATTTTGGTTTTTATGCTTTTTGCGGAGAACGCGGGTATCAAAAATATTTATATTTGCAAAAAGAAGTTGAATACGCAAAAACAATTGCCAATCAATATCAACATAAAAAAGAAGTTTTAAATGCCGAAGTCAAAATGCTGTCTCCGGGGAGTCTGGATCTTGATATGCTTGATGAACGCGCCCGTATGGTTCTTAATTTGGCGGGTGATGGTGAGTTTGTGATTCTTGACGATGAAAAATAAATAACGTGTCGACTCGGCTTTTTCCATAGGTTACAAAAAAAAACTGTATTTTGTTGTTTTTTTTTGCTATATCTAATCTCCGACAGGAAAATTAGAAAGCATGAAAAAACTACGGAAAAAAATAACTCCGAAGCCTATGCATTATTCTGATAAAAAGCCTTTCTTTTCCGATAAAGAAATAATATTCAGAAGCAATGGGCGCGCCAGAGTGTGGAATATATCATCCAAACTGCAATTGATAACCTTAATTTTGGTTATTTTTGTTGCGGTGTGGAGTGGTTATTCTTATCATATGTATCACCGCTCAGGCCGCATTATTACCCGCAAAAACAATGAACTGACAGCTACACGCGATGCCTATACGAATTTAATGGGCGATTTTGTGGTTCTGCAAAGCAATATTGCACAGATGATTAAAAATCTGGATGAGGAAAAGGGCAAAAAAGTTAATGTGGAACAATACAAACAACAGGCCAGCTTGGTTGAAGAAAAAGTAAAGCAAATTACAAGCCAGTCAGAACTTATCGATCCGTCTAAACTGGAAGAAAAAGCAAATTTGAATGAAGTGTCTTTACAAAGAGATATTGCTGTTTCGGAAAGAGATGAGCTTCGCCGCCGTTTGGTCGAAATGCAGCGCATGGTTGAAGACATTCGAAAAGCGGAAATGGATGTTTTAGATAAGGTATCGCAAATTGCAGAGCGTGAAATGGGAAAAATTAAAAGTGCTATCAGCGCTATTAATGCTCCTTTGAAAAAGCGCGGATTGTATTTTAATGCAATGGCCAATAACAAAAAACAGCGCGGGAGCGGCGGTCCGTATATTCCTGCGGAAAATACTTTTTTGCAGGAGAAAAAAGTGGGAGATAAAGTCAGTCGTTTATATGAAACGGTTGATGATGTTTCTTATTACCGCGAAGTTTTGAAATATATTCCAATGGGAAAACCTGTTTGGAGTTTGTGGGTTTCATCTCCTTACGGGGTTCGTTCCGATCCGTTTAAGAAAACAAAAGCTTATCACAAAGGTGTGGATTTAGCCGGACGGACAGGAAATAAAATTAAAACTATGGCAAAAGGAAAAGTCATTAAAGTGGAATATAACAAAAGCTATGGCAATTTGGTTATGATTGACCACGGAAACGGTTTTGTTACCAAGTATGCTCATATGCATAAAGCTTATGTTCAAAAAGGGCAGCATTTGGAAATAGGAGATGCTGTCGGTGAAATGGGATCTACCGGACGTTCGACGGGACCGCATTTGCATTATGAAATTTTATATCAGGGAAAAGATGTCGATCCGATGCCATTTATAAAAGCAAAAGCTTCATAGGAGATAAAAATGAAAAAATTGAGAAAAACCATATATTTGAAAATAGCACGCTTTTTAGGGCGCGGCAAAAACAGTATGTCGGTTCCTGCAATTATTGCCGAAAATACAACGGTTAAAGGCAATATTAATTCTACGGGAACTTTGCATGTAGACGGCACAATTGAAGGCGATATCAATTGCGAGGAATTGATTATCGGTGTTAAAGGCTCTGTTACGGGAACTGTAAAAGCGCAAAATATGCACCTTTACGGCGCATTGCTGGGCAAAGCAATTGTTGATAGTTTATTCATTGCTAACACGGCTCGCTTATTGGGAGATGCCAGCCACAATACAATAGCCATTGAACCTGGGGCGTATATTGAAGGACGCTGCATTAAAACCAAACCTGCTTTGAAAGTTGTTGACAGTACAACCGGCAGTACACCCAGAATCACAACAGCGGCTAAAACAGCTGAGTAGTTGCAATGTCGGCAAAAAAAATAAAATCTGATTTTATATCGGTGGGGCAAGTCGCACAGAATCGGCGTGCTTCATTTGATTATTATATCTCTGAAAGATTTACTGCCGGATTGGAGTTGACTGGAACAGAAGTAAAATCTCTGCGTTTGGGACATGCCAATATAACGGATGCTTTTGGTATTGAAAAGGGCGGAGAATTATATATTTCAAATATGTTTATTGCGGAATATGCCAATAAAGGGTATGCCAGTCATGCCGAAAAACGTGATAGAAAATTATTGTTAACCAAAAAAGAAGTTAATGATATCTTGGGCTCAATTGCCAAAAAAGGTACGACATTGGTTGCTATCAGGTTGTTTTTTAACGAGAAGGGCCGTGCAAAGCTTGAAGTCGGACTTGGTGTCGGTAAGAAACTTTATGATAAACGCGAAACTGAAAAAACAAGAGATTGGAATCGTGAAAAAGCCCGCGTTATGGCAAAATATTCTTAAAATGTTTGATGTCAAACTAAGAAAAGATGAAAACGTTTTATGTTGCTTGAAAAGCAATGTTTATCAATATATAGGAATGTATTTTATGGCGCTTTTTATAGCGGCAGGTTTCTTTTTGACTTCATCTGCACAAGGATTTTTTGACGTTTTATTTCAATGTTTGCTGATGTTTTATTGTCTTCTGTATCCGGCTTGTCAAAAAGTTGTTTTTACCAACCGTAGGGTTATATGCAGAGGAGGCTGGCGCCTTTTTCGAGAACAATCATTTGCCTTACCGGAAATCAAAATTATTTATAATCCTATAATTAGGCTGTTCTTCAAAAGACATTATGCACTGAATTTATCGGAAGACGGAAATAAAATGTGGGTTACTGGAATTGCTATAAATTCCGAACAAATGAGTTTTATAAAGCATAAATATACAGCTGTTGAGCAAAGCAATTGGCTTTGGAACTAATCAGCCGCCATTAATATAAATGGTATTATCATAAACCCGCATAGCCAAATGCTCCAATGATTTTATTTTATCGCGGTAAATAACGGCTTGTTCAAATTCAAGGTTGGCGGCAGCTTCTTTCATTAATTTTGTGTATTCTTTAATTTGTTTTTCTATATCTTTTGCTTCGCCAGAGTCTATTGGTTCATTTTTATCATAATCAGTTTCCGACATTTCACGTAAAGTTGATGAAATACTCTTTTTAACGGTTCTTGGAGTGATGCCGTGCTCCAAATTAAATTTAAGTTGTTTTTCTCGGCGGCGTGCGGTTTCGTCCAAAGCTTCTTTGATAGATTTTGTTATCTTGTCGGCATAAAGAATAACACGGCTTTCGGC
This sequence comes from uncultured Azospirillum sp., assembly GCA_900542055.1. Lineage (GTDB taxonomy): Bacteria > Pseudomonadota > Alphaproteobacteria > RF32 > CAG-239 > JAFUYI01. Next base: position 15,948 of record UQMA01000019.1, read on the forward strand.
ATTTCTGGCAGCCCGCCCGATGGTTTGAATAAGCGAACGGGTTGAACGCAAAAAGCCTTCTTTGTCGGCATCTAGAATAGCCACCAAAGAACATTCCGGAATATCCAATCCTTCGCGCAATAGGTTGATTCCAACCAGAACATCAAATACGCCGAGTCGTAAATCACGTATAATTTCAATACGTTCCAGCGTGTCAATATCCGAGTGCATATAGCGTACTTTTATACCGTTTTCGTTCAGATACTCTGTTAAGTCTTCCGCCATTTTTTTGGTTAAAGTCGTAACCAACACCCGTTCTTTTTTCAAAACGGTCTTACGGCATTCTTCCATCAGATCGTCTACCTGATTTTCAATAGGGCGAACCAAACATATCGGATCTGCCAATCCGGTAGGACGTATAACCTGCTCGGCAAAACAGCCGTGGCTTTGTTCAAGCTCCCAATCTCCAGGGGTCGCTGACACAAAAATTGTTTGCGGACGCATTCTGTCCCATTCTTCCAATTTCAGCGGTCGGTTATCCAAACATGACGGCAATCTGAAACCATATTCCGCCAAAGTTGCTTTGCGGTTGCGGTCACCTCTGAACATACCGCCGATTTGCGGAACGGAAATATGGCTTTCGTCAATAAAAAGCAAAGCGTCAGGCGGTAGATATTCAAAAAGCGTCGGCGGCGGTTCTCCGGGGGCGCGGCCTGTTAAATAACGGGAATAGTTTTCAATGCCTTTGCAGTGCCCCGTTGTTTCCAGCATTTCAAGATCAAAACGAGTGCGCTGCTCTAATCTTTGCGCTTCAAGCAGCTGGTTGTTATCTCTGAATTTTTGCAATTGTTTGACCAGTTCTTTTTTTATGCCGACAATAGCCTGCGACAAAGTCGGACGCGGAGTAACATAGTGGCTTGCCGGATAAACGACAACTCTGTCAAGGCTGACTATTTTTTTGCCGGTTAAAGCGTCAAATTCATAAATGCTTTCGATTTCATCGCCAAAAAATGAAATTCTCCAAGCGCGGTCTTCATAGTGCGCTGGAAAAATATCGAGAGTGTCGCCTTGAACGCGGAACGTGGTTCGCACAAAGTTCATTTGGTTGCGTTCATATTGCAAATCGGATAACCGGCGGCAAACATCGCTGATATCGGCTTCGGCGCCCACTTTCAGTTCGCAGGTCATAGCCGAATATGAAGCCACGTCGCCCAAACCGTAAATACACGATACCGAAGCCACGATAATAACATCGCGGTTTTCCAAAATACTACGGGTGGCCGAGTTGCGCATACGGTCGATTTGTTCGTTGATAGCGGAGTCTTTTTCAATATAGGTGTCTGTTTTCGGCACATAAGCTTCCGGTTGATAATAGTCGTAATACGAAACAAAATATTCAACATGGTTGTTAGGAAAAAATTCTTTCATTTCGCTGTATAATTGAGCGGCAAGAATCTTATTCGGAGCCATTATCAAGGCAGGTCGGCGGCTTTGTTCGATTATTTTTGCCATAGTAAAGGTTTTGCCCGAGCCGGTAACGCCCAATAATACCTGATTGCGTATTCCTTGATTAAGACCGTTGCACAAATCAGCAATAGCTTGCGGTTGATCACCGGCAGGTTCAAAAGGACTGACAATTTCAAACTTGTCACTCATCGGAATCGTCAAGCTCTATAACAATAGTTTCGCTCATTTCTTGTTCGCCGTTTTTTTCTTCCTGATTATTCTGATTTATTTCTGCCGGCAACTCGTCTTCATTTTGCGGAAGCTGCTGTGCCAAAGCTTCTTTTTGCTGTATCAATCTGAGAATATTTTCTTCGGCTTGCCGCAATACTTCTATTTTGTCATCTATTTCATCATTTAAGGCTTTAAGTTCGGCTGCCTTTTCTTCAATTTCCAATTTTTGCTCAGCAAAGTTTTTTTCGTTTTTTGTTTGCGGCGATATTTCTTGCTCTAAAATTATTTCTGCGTTCGACGGCTCGAAATATTTCCACACTTTGTGCGCTTTTATTAAAAGCAAAGCTGAGGCGAAAAATGTTAGCAAAACAATAAGTAATAATGATTTTGAACGTTTCGGCAAATTATAATCTCCTATCTGATAGAGCGCAGAGCTTTCAGCAGCTCGAGTTCTGCCTCTGATTTTTCACCATTATTTTCCGCAGAAACCGTGTTGGAAGAAGCCGCGTTTGAAGCATAACGATTTTGAACAGGAGCTTTTTGCGCGGCATAAGCAGCGCTTTCCAGTCTGGTCGCGAGATTATCGGCTTTTTCGTTCAAAAAAGATAAATCTTCTTTGGCTTTTTTTGCTTCATTAACCACATTTTCCAGCATATCGGCGGTTTCTGCTGCGGCATTTTTAAGTCCGCTTACGGCGTTGGCAGCTTTGGTTGAAGCATCATCAAGCGTTTGTGCTAAAGAAAACATACTTTCCTGATTTTGGCGCAGAACCGACAAATTGCGGTTAAGTTTCCAGATATATCCTATTGTTATCAGCAATAACAAGATAACGAAAATATTTATAATCAGTTCAAAATCGGCTTCAATCATTTTATGTTTACCTTTTGTGTTGTTTTTACGGCAATATGTTGTCCTTTTCGTCCCATAACGCCTTTATAAATAGTTTTTTTGTTGCATAGTATAGATATTTCGCTGTTTTTTTCAATACCCAAAGGCACAAAACTGCCGATTTTCCAGCCAGATAGGCAAAAAAGCGGAATTTTGCGTTCGGCAACCAGCGCCAGCAGTTCAACAGGCGTATTTTGCGCTGTTTTTATGAGATGCCTGTTGTTTTCTTCTTGTTTTTTATTTTCGGCAAATTCTTTTTTATCGGGGATATCTGTAAGCGGGATAAGCTGAAATTTTTCCCCGCTTTTGAGTGAAAAATCCCAGATGTCCGAAAAATTTTCCGGTTTGCTGCTCAGTCCCAGATAAAAAAACTTTTTATTAGGCTCAACAATTTGAAAAAACGCAAAACATATTGTTTCGGCAATATCCTCGGTTATGGCTTTGATAACCGGCGAGTCTTTGATTGCCGCCGAAGTTTTTCTGAAGTTTCCGACGGCCATAAGAGCCAATTTTGCGGCACATTCTTTTGAAAATAAAATATATCCCAGTTTTTTACCATCGCTGAAGGCAATGCACAGATTTTCAAAATCGGCAAAAGTATTGCTTTTTCCGTCAAAAGCAATATCCGCAAAAAACATATATTTTTCTAACAGCGAGCGGTTAATGCCGTCGGCTACAGCGAGTCCCTGTTTTTTAGCGCAATCTTCATCCGTCGGCAAAATATCGGTGAGTTTTGGCTTTTTTTTGTTTTCAGTATTCAGCAGGGCGGCAATTTCGTCTTGTGTCAACAGGCTCTGTGTCGAAAAATCATCAATTTGTGTCATGGCGTTAAGGTCTTGTTTTTTCTTTTTTTGAAAGTTTAGCTGATATTTGCCCATATAACAATATTTATTTTTAAACTCTCTTGACGCTGGCTTTTTTTGTTTTAAAATATTTGTTACGGATATGTGAAATTTAATGTTTAAGGCTGTTGGGGGCTTTTATTTAAAACGGATTTGTGCTAACTTAAAATAAGGAAAATGGATTTTTTGAGGTAAAACAATGTATCTGTGGCTTATTATAGCGACATTTATTGCGGCGTTGGCCGCTATGGGCACGTCTCTGCGTCCTGATATGAAGAGTCTGTATGTCGAACCGCAGGCGCAGAATGTTATTACCAAAATTTACACCCAGCACCGCGCGGCGATGAAATATGTGCAAGCGCGCATTGCCGATGAAAACGGATTGCCGGCTTTTCAGCCTGGGACTATTTCCGCTGATGATCTGCGGGGCTATTTGCCTTATGGATTCAGAGCCGACAGTGGCACATCGCATTTTACGACCAATGTTTATTGTTTGGATAAAAACAGTCAAGGACATTCTGCCGTTCCGGCAGAATGCAGCGCCGGCCCCGATCCCGATAATCCCATTGCTCCGGCGGTCGCCAACTGTTGCGCGGCCACCGGCAGAATCGCATATTTGGTGACTTTCGGACAAGTTCCGAGCAAATGGCAGGATATTCGCACCGGAAAGCCGAGCGGCGTACTGCTTGACGCCATGAAAGACACTTTGGGTTATATCAGCGGTTTTGGTTATGTTGTAAACAAAAACCGCGATAATCCGGAGATGGGCAACAACAACAAGTTTGACACTCTGCATACAAATTATGGAATTTTGGGACAGGGCACCCACTTTTATTATTCCATACCGACGTTTATTGAAAATGACAATGATTTTAGAAATTGCAGAGATAATTATTGTTTGATATATATTACAACGTTTTAAGGGCAAAACAGGAGACAGAGCATGAAAAAGATACTCGGAAAATTTAATGAAACAGGTACATTGCTGGTTGAGGCGATGGCCATGTTGGGTTTGATTGCGATGGTAACGCCGGTTTTGTATAAAAAAGCGGCTGAACGCACTGTCGAATTGCAGGATGTTAACGCTTCGAGCCAGCTGCGTGCTTTGTCCAGCGCGGTAGATTCGTATATCAAAGATAATTTTGCAAAAATTACACAAGGTGAAACGATTGACGGCGTAGATTATGGATCTTTTGCCGGAGCAACCAGCGGAACAGTGGGACCAATTGCATTAAGCCAGTTTGCCGACTATTTGCCCTATGGTTTTTTGAATAATGATGGTACTGCCCGCGAAACCAAATTGTTTACTAATGGTTATCAGGTTTGGATTAAGATGGAAGCTGATTATGTTGGAGCAGGCGACAATCGCCGCGCCCGCAGCCAGATTTTAACCGGTTTTATCAGTGCGGTTCCAAAAAATCCGCAGGAAATAGGGCAAGTCCGCGCCTCGCGAATTGCCAGTATGGTGGGCAGTAACGGCGGTTATGTAACCGGAGGCAACGCCATGGGCGCGCAAGGTATTTGGAGCGTGCCGACAGATCAGTTTCCAAGAGGAAATTTGGCGGATAACACTTTTGTTATTTCTTCTTTGCAGCCTATTTCTTCGCAAGGGCTGGCAAACGAAGATGTTTTGCACCGCAAAGACGAGCCTGACAACGATCAGGAATTAAACACTATGGAAACCGACCTGTTTATGGGCAGCAGTATCGGCACCACTCGCAACATTCGTATGGTCAACCAGATGATTATGTCACCGGATGTCAATCGTATGGTGGGCAGCAATAACGAGCCGTCGCACAATGCTAACGAGATGGCGAATCCGCTGACCGGAAACAATATGAATGATTTGACCAAAACTTTATATATTTCCCGAGGCGGCGGTGCGTATATCGAAGGCACTTTGAACGCGATGAACTCGCTGTTTTCGGTCGATAACACCGGAATCAATTTTTATGGTTCGGGAGAGGCGCAAGACGGCACAAACGCCGACGGTACTCCTAATATGGTTAACCGCCGCAATGCCGAGCCGACATTCAAAGTTAATGAAACCAGCATGGTTTATGGCAACCCCGGAGCCGGCAATGCCCGATTGACCGTTAATTCCAACGGCTCGATGAGTTTTGGTGCTTCTGCGGTGCCAGCTGATGCAACCGCTGGTACGGCAGCGGTTGCCGCATCAGAGTCTCTTTTTGCTGATAAAGAAAATTTCAGAGCCGGTGACGGAACTTTAACCGTCAATAAAAATGCAAATGGATGGGCAACGGTTATCGGAAAAGACGCTGCCGGTGCCGCGACAGCTCATGAAGGCGGTCGTACAACCTATACGTGGAATAACGATGGAGTTCCTACCGAAGGCGCTGAAAAAACAGGACGTTATGAAGTCAGTATTAATGGTTCGGCTTTTGTTAAAGATACAATGCTGACCGGCAAGCTGAAATCGTATAATGTTGATGCTGCCACCCTCCGCGCCGGCGTTGATCCTGCTAATTTTAATAGGGCAACAAAGGATACAGATTTTTATACAATAACAGAACGTGGTACTTTTATTGTCGGCAAATCTACGACTCCGGTTATGACAATTTCAGAAGAAGGATATACTGATGCGGAAGGAAGAAATATTGAACCTGGGGTTGTAATTCGTACGACAGCCGATGCAAGCCTCAATCGTGTAGCAGAAGGTATTGATATCGCTGCCGGCGATACAGGATTGCCATCTATTAGTAATGATTATGTGCCAGGAGGAGCAGACGATGCAACCCAACCAGGAAGCATTAGAATTGGTGCTAAAAATGGTGTGTATTTAACAGCTTATGATGAAGATGGAGAGTTGACTGGCGCGCCTGTATCAATTCAAGGTGATATGTTTAGAGCATATAAAAATAGACATAACCATACAGTCGATGCCTTTACTACTCAGTTTAATTTAATGTCAAGATGGATGTATAATAAATTAGCTGATGGTAATGAATTCGTCAATGGTGCGTATGATTATTTTCGTAAAGGTTATGAACGTAATGCAACTAATTGGGGGCGGGTATATATAGCAGACTCAGATTTTATTATGGCAGATTATGATGGAATGCCGTTTGTTGATATATTTGCAGGAGCTAGCGGGTCATATACAAAGCCAACATCGAGATTTTCTGGTGGATTTGCAATTTATGATCCGGGATATGATATGATTAATGAGAGGGATAACGCACAAAATTCAGAAGAATCTGTACTAGGGGATGATGCTGCAGTTTATATAAATAAAGGTCGGTTTGAAATTAGAACGACTGAAGATAATGCAAATAAAAATGTTATCAAACGTGAGAAAATATTTACAGTAGATAACAATAAAGGTACTACTAAAACTTCAGGTTTTCCTGACGATGATGCATCACATGGTTCTGTTTATATCCGCAAAGGTTCAATCAATTTGGCAACTGCAAGTGATAGAAATGATGACAATCAAGGTGGAAGAAAAGAGCGTTTAACCAATTCTGAAATTTTATCACAATATTCAGGTAGTGATGCTGCAAAAGAAAAGGCTGCTGTTGGTTATATTGCTGCAGATCGTTTCATTTCTCAGTTTAATGCAACAAATAATAATGTGTTTGGAGGAATAAATATAGGTAGTGCTAATTTAAGAAATCAAAATAAGGTTTCTTATGACCATTATGAAGTAAATCCGGCTTATACTTCGGTTATGCATGATATCAAACTTACTACCCGCGGTGGTGCTCGCTTGAGCGATATTTTGCCGGATTTCATTAATAAAGGAATATATGTTGTTGATAATACTTTTGATCCAGAAGTAGATTGGGCTCCAGATGTGAGAGACAACACCATTCCTGTAAATGAAGTTAACGATTCTGCAGATAATGAGGTTTCAGCTTATGCCGGTTTTATTCCTACGCCAAAATGTCCTCCTGGGTATGCCAAAGTTGCAACATTAACGCCTTCTGGATGGGCTATGGCGCAGGCTGGTACTCCGGTTTTAAAAAATGGAGCGGTTGATATTATGACACATAATAATCCTATGGAATATCTTAAAATCATTACAGCTATTCAAGGTGGTGATACCACAGCTTCCATCGATGATATTCAACCTTTAACTTATCAGAAAAGCACATGGTTAAAAGCTATGGTTTTACCTTATTGTAGTGGTAGGTTTTATTCCGAAGGGGTGAACTGTGGAGGTGCTAATAGTGAAAGCTTCAAAGGTTGGGGCGCTATTTTGGGATTTATTTATCCGCAGGCTTATTTTAAAGACTTTATAGATGAAGGAACGGGTAATAAGTATACAAGCCAAGGAACGGCGGTTTATTGGAACTTGTTTCCGGTTCACTATAGAGAATTAGAAGGTTATGCTACGGTTTACTGTTATTTTGATAGAAAAGATGCAGCTTTTGATGGAAGATATGTAGATAAAGCGTATGACCAATTGAAAGATTTTGAGGCCAATGTAAATACTCTTAACTCTTATGAAAAAACAGTAAATTCAAGAGGTGGAAATGCGCAATATATGGAACGTTTGAATGATCCAGACTTAAAGTATGATGATCCGTGGTAATTCATCGGTTCAATATATGGAAAAACAAAAGTCCCCGCTCAAACGGGGACTTTTGTTTAGTGTTCTTTCTTCCTTTTGGTCATCCCTCATTTTAGAAAATGCTCAAGAAACATTTCCTCTTTCCGTTATCCCTCATTTTAGAACACGCTCAAGAAACATTTCCTCTTTCTGTCATCCCTCGTTTTTGATGATAATCAAAAACGTCAAGGGATCTATTCCCTCCAGAGTCATTTCTCGAAATGCTTTTGCGTTTCGACAAGGAATCTATTCTCCCTCTGAGTCATCCCTCGAAACGCTTTGCGTTTCGTCAAGGGATCTACGATGTTATTTAATCCGAAGATCGCTGGACGATTTTGCTAAACGCAAAATCGAGCGATGACAATAAGACAAACTTATTTGTCTTTCTTATTATGATTATTTTTGCTATAATTTTCCTATGAAAGATATGTATGTTTATATAATGACAAACAAAAACAATACCACGCTGTATGTAGGTGTTACCAATAGTTTGGCACGCCGTGTTTATGAACATAAAAACAATTTGATACAAGGTTTTACTGCTAAATACAGTTTGCATAAACTGGTTTATTTTGAACATTTTACCTCTGAACAAGAAGCAATAGCCAGAGAAAAATTTCTGAAAAAATGCTACCGAAAAACAAAAGAAAAATTAATAGACTCCATTAACACTTCATGGAATGACTTGTCTGCTGATTTTGAATAAATAGTATTATTGCTTGATTTTTTATATTGTAGATCCCTTGACGAAACGCAAAAGCGTTTCGAGGGATGACGCAAGGGTAATAGATCCCTTGACGTTTTTGATTATCATCAAAAACGAGGAATGATGGAAAGAGAAAATGTTTCGTAAGCTTGTTCCAAAACGAGGAATGACGGAAATAGAAAATTTTTTAATAAAAACATAAAAAAATCAAGTAATGACAAGAATGCAGGCTTCCATAATAAATATAAAAAATTGAGGAACACAAAAAGCAGAGCAAGAAAAAAGTTGTTGCTCTATATGTCATCGCTCGATTTTGCGTTCAGCAGAAGTGTCCGGCGATCTTCGAAAATAAAAACATAAAATGACGAGAAGTCGAATAATGCAATAAAAAAAAGGAGCGGATGACCGCTCCCGAAAATTATTTTCTGATATCTTTTTTTCTGTTTCCAAAAGGTTTATTTTTAGCAAAATCTGGTTTGCCAAAGCTGCGGCGTTCTTTATCGTTGGAACGGAAAGATTTTTTGGAGCCAAATCCATCTTTTCTGTCGCGATCAAAAGAACGTTCTGATTTTCCGCGGTAGTTGCTTTTGGAGGCGCTTTTATTTCCCCAAGGGGCGCGTTTTGCCGCAAATTTGCGCTTTTTGTCGGTGCTTTCAGTCGGAATGATTTTGGATTCTTTAACTTCGACAACAACATTCTTCATTTTTTCTTTGGCTTTCATGGCGCTGCGGCATACCGAAAATCCAAAAAATCCAACATTGCGGCCCAAAGTGTAATAGTAATTGTGCGAATAAGCAATTAATCCCGCTTTTTCAAGCCAAAGCTTGCCATTTTCATCAATGTATTGATCATCAACGTTTACAGCCACGATTTCAGCCAAAAACATATCATGCGAGCCATAGTTCGTAATGTTTTTAACTTTGCATTCAATAGAAACCGGACTTTCCATAATCTGCGGAGCAGATACCTGTGAGCATTTTCCGGCAGTGAGTTTCATTTCTTTGAATTTGTTAACGTCGCGGCCGGATTTAACTCCGCAAAAATCAGCGGCGGTAACCAATGGCAGAGTTGTCAAATTGATAACAAATTCACCGCTTTCTTTTATCAGCTCATGAGAATAGCGCGACGGACGGATTGAAACATAGGTCATAGCCGGTTCGGAACTGATTATTCCGGTCCAAGCGGCTGTCATAATGTTGGGTTTTTCCATCGTGCCGCAGCTGACCATAACCGGAGGAAGCGGATATTCCATTGTTCCGGGTTTCCATGTGATTTTTGCCATTTGTTATATTCCTTTATCTTTATTAATGTTGTTCAAGCTTTAATCCAAATATTTTTATTCTGCAATGGCAAAAACGTTTTTTTGTGCTTTTTTGACGGAAAAGCTTAAATTTTGTGTTTGGGTTTTAATTCTATTGAATTTAAAAACAGTCCCAATTTTTTGCGGTCGGAGCCGTATCCTATCTCCTGAGGCGATTTGAAACCGGAGATTGTAAATGAAATCACAACTTTTGAATTTTTTCCAAGATCCGATTTTTTCAGCAAAAATTCGGTTTTTGGCGTTTTGTGTCCGCTCTGAAAGACCCATTTTGAATATTCTTTGCCGTTGATATTCGAAATCACACTTATTTTGCTGTTTTTAGTATTAATATAAGCGCTGGTTTTAAGCGTGATTATTAGGTCGGCGTTTATTTTGGGAACAACAAAAGAAATAAAGGCTTTGTTTCCAAGGCTCCATCGTCCTTCGCTTTTGGGCGCGTCAAACCCCAAAGTCAAAATTTGAGAATGTTCTTGATTAAAAGTATAGGTTTTGAATATTTCAATCGGTTTAGCCGGCGTTTTTTGTAAAAAATTCTGTTCTTTCGAGCGCGAAAAAGTGCGGTTGTTGAAAATATAGTAGTCAATATAATATTCGTAGGCTTGCGGATTGAATATGAAATATATCGCCGCTCCGTAAAGAACCGAAATCAGAGTGATGATAAAAATTCTGGCTTTCATGGCTTTTCTCCGCTGATATTACACATAGTTTATATACGGCGCCGGAGTTCGGCAAATGAAAAATTTGATTTTAGGCAGATTTAATAATTCGGTAACACAAAGTTTTTAAAACAAAAAAAGGAAGACTTGCATCTTCCTTTATGATTGGTGCGCTAGGCCGGAATCGAACCGGCACGGCCTTGCGGCCAACAGATTTTAAGTCTGCAGCGTCTACCAGTTCCGCCACAAGCGCATTAATCCTGATTTGTTTTATACAGATAAAATTTTATAAATGCAAGACTAAACTTGCTTATTTTTTGAAAATGTGATTTTGTATTTGTGTCAGGCGTGTGGCAGAAACAGCGTTTCGGCACGCAGACAAACAGAAAGGATAAAATTATGACAAAAAACAATCTTACCCATTTGGAGAATTTTTTACGCAATAGCATTATTCCCTATGCTTTTCCTCATATCAACAAAGAAGGCTGGAAGTTTGTTGCCGCCTTTGCTTTAATAACAGCGTTATTGGCTTTGATGTGGGAGCCGCTGGGCTGCTTAGGTCTGGTGCTAACCGTTTGGTGCTATTATTTTTTCCGCGACCCAGAGCGTGTTACTCCGCAAATTGACGGAGCTATTATTTCTCCGGCTGACGGAAAAGTTCAGATGATTACAAAAGTTAAAGCTCCCCGCGAATTGGAACTCGGCGATGAGGAATTTACACGCGTCAGCATTTTTATGAGCGTGTTTAATGTTCATGTTAACCGTGCTCCGGCTTCGGGAACTATTACTAAAACCGTTTATATTAAAGGCAAGTTTTTTAACGCCACTTTAGATAAGGCAAGCAAGGACAATGAACGCCAGCTTTTAGCCATGAAGACCGAAAGCGGAAAAAATATTGCTTTTGTGCAGATTGCCGGTCTTGTTGCCCGCCGTATTTTGTGCTTTGCCAAAAAAGGAAGTGTGTATAAAGCCGGTGAACGTTTTGGATTGATTCGTTTTGGTTCCAGATTGGATGTTTATTTGCCGGCAGGGGTAGAACCTCAGGTTTGCCTCGGACAAACAATGATTGCCGGTGAAACTGTGTTGGCAAATTTGTACTCCTCAGCTCCGCAAGTTAAAGGGGAGGCTGAATAATGGAACATATAAATTCTACTTTGCGTCTGTCTAAGCAAAAATTGACTTCGCTGCCTATTCGTAAAATTATTCCGAATATGGTTACAACTTTGGCCGTGTGTGCCGGTGTGACATCTATGCGCTATGCAATGTCAGAGCATTTTGCAAAGGCTATTGTCTGTATCTTTTTGGCTGCTTTTTTTGATATGCTGGATGGCCGTGTCGCCCGTATGCTTAAAGGATCTACCAAATTCGGCGCAGAATTGGATTCTTTATCCGACTTTGTCAGCTTTGGCGTGGCTCCAGCAATTTTAATGTATCGTTGGACTCTTTATGATTTTCCAAAGTTCGGTTGGTTCTTCTGCTTGCTGTTTGCCATTTGCATGGCTATGCGTTTGGCTCGCTTTAACACAATGCTTGAAGACGAACCTCAGCCGCCGTATTGGAGTAACTTCTTTACAGGAGTGCCTGCACCGGCAGCGGCAGCGCTTGGTATTTTGCCTGTTATGCTGAGTTTTGAGTTCAAAGATGTTGAATTTTTACGCAGCAACAGCTTTTGCAGCGCGGTTATGTTTGTTGTATCAATGCTTATGATTAGCCGTATACCGACTATTTCGACAAAGCATATGAAAGTTCCGACATATATGGTAATTCCATTGATTATTGCCGTTGTTTTCGGGGCTACTCTTGTTTTCAGCCAGCCATGGTTGGTTTTGAGCTCATTGGTTGCGTTTTATGCTTTGACAATTCCGCTGGTCGTTTTGTGGTTTTTGAAAGGCAAAAAAGCTTATCTAAACAAAATTTAAGAGCAGGTAGTAATAGAAAGCCCCTCAACGAACTGTCAAACTTTAGGGAAACAGTTCAAATGAGGGGCTTTTTTATTATATTAATTAAAATCAAATCTATGCGCTTTATTCTTTTTCGGCATAAGGGTTGTTGCCTTTTCTGACATTAATTCTAAGCGGAATTCCCCCCATTCCGAAAGTTTCGCGCAGGTTATTGGTTAGATAACGCAAATAAGAATCAGGCAGACCTTCCGGATTGCTCGAAAAGATAACAAAAGAAGGCGGTCTTGATTTGATTTGGGTTATATAGCGCAATTTTATACGCCGTTTATTTTTACCCAAAGGAGGCGGATAAGCCCCTATCATATCTGCAAACCATTTGTTTAACGGAGCTGTAGGAATACGGCTGTTCCACCGATCATAAACTTTTAAAACAGCGCTCATCAATTTGTCTAAGCCTTCGTTTTTCAAAGCCGAAATCGTTACTGTCGGAATACCTTCAGCTTGAGTTAACGATGTTTTTAATTTGTAATTTAATTTTTCGATAGCTTCTTTTCTGTCTGCAATATCAATATGCTTACCTGTAGTCCTGTTAATTC
>UQMA01000020.1 GCA_900542055.1 uncultured Azospirillum sp.
TCCCTTGACGTTTTTGACTATCATCAAAAACGAGGGATGACGGAAAGGAGAAAACTCTTATAAGTCCGTTCAAAAACGAGGGATGACGGAAAGGAGAAAACGCTTATAAGTTCGTTCAAAAATGAGGGATGACAATGAGGAAGAATGACTGTAAAAAAATAATCCCTAAAATTTGAATTAGGGATTATTTTAAAATAGCGCTTATAAAAACTATCTGTTCTTTACAGATGACAAACAATCAACAATCGTCTGATAAAAAGCATCATCTTTTGCTTTTTGCAACGCCTCATCAATTGAAATATCATCAAAAGGAATAATATTTTCACTGGCTACGACGCACACATCATTTGCCACAGTGGCAATTCCTTCTTTTACAAAAAAACGTTTTTGGATTTCTCCTTTTTCATCAACAATCTGCAACATTCCGGCATCAAGACGAATTAAACTCGGAGCTCTTTCCGAAATAACCGTTAAATTTACATCGCCGGCAGGCAATATAACCCCCCAACTGTCACCTTCAGCAACAGTTCTATCCGGTTGTGCCAATTGATAATGAATATCAGTCATCAAGCTGCCTCGCTATTTTTTATTTTTTCAGCTTTAGCCAAAGCCTGTTCTATTGTGCCGACCATATAAAAAGCTTGTTCCGGAACATCATCATACAAACCTTCCAAAATACCTTTAAAGCCTTTGATGGTGTCTTCAAGTTTAACAAATTCGCCTTTTGTACCGGTAAATACTTCTGCAACAAAGAAAGGCTGGGATAAAAATCTCTGAACCTTGCGAGCTCTGGATACGGTAAGACGATCTTCATCAGACAATTCATCCATACCCAAAATGGCAATAATATCCTGCAATGATTTGTATTTTTGCAAAATCTCTTGCACACCGCGGGCAACGGCATAGTGTTCTTCTCCCACAATTGCCGGTGATAAAACACGGCTGGTAGAATCCAAAGGATCAACCGCCGGATAAATACCCAATTCAGAAATACTGCGGTTCAAAACCGTTGTTGCATCCAAGTGAGCAAATGTTGTCGCCGGTGCCGGATCGGTCAAGTCATCAGCTGGAACATAAACCGCCTGAACAGAAGTAATAGAACCGTTTTTGGTTGAAGTAATACGTTCCTGCATTGCCCCCATATCAGTGCCTAATGTCGGTTGATAGCCCACAGCTGAAGGAATACGACCTAACAAAGCTGAAATTTCGGAACCTGCTTGAGTAAAGCGGAAGATGTTATCAACAAAGAACAATACATCACGGTGTTCAACATCACGAAAATATTCAGCCTCGGTCAAACCAGTCAAAGCAACACGAGCACGGGCTCCTGGCGGTTCATTCATCTGACCATAAACCAGAACGGTTTTAGAATTTTTACCATTGGTATCAATAACACCTGAATCAATCATTTCATGATACAAGTCATTGCCCTCACGCGTACGCTCGCCAACACCGGCAAAAACTGAATAACCGCCATGTCCTTTGGCAATGTTGTTAATCAACTCTTGAATCAAAACTGTTTTACCAACACCGGCGCCGCCAAACAAACCGATTTTTCCGCCTTTTACATAAGGTTCCAACAAATCGATTACTTTAATACCGGTAGTCAAAATTTCGGTTTCAGTTGCCTGTTCTGTAAAACTCGGAGCCGGACGGTGAATAGAAAAATGTTCTGAGGCCTCAATATCACCGCGTCCGTCAACTGCGTTTCCGGTCACATTGATAATACGTCCCAACAACCCCGGACCGACAGGAACTTCGATAGGTTTTCCGGTATTAATAACTTTTACACCGCGTGTCAAACCATCTGTGGTATCCATAGCAATGGTTCTGACCACCCCTTCTCCGAGTTGTTGTTCTACTTCCAAAACAAGTTCTTTGCCCTGATTTTCACACTTGAGAGCTGTATAAATGTCAGGCAGCGACTCAATATCATCAAACTTGACATCGACAACCGCTCCCATAATTTGAAATACATATCCGTCTTTGTTGGTCATAAACCTTTTCTCCTAAAATTAAATAGCTTCCGCACCGGCAATAATTTCTGTCAATTCCGTTGTAATTGCCGTTTGACGCAAGCGATTGTAGCGTAATGTCAGTTTTGAAATCATATCTCCGGCATTGCGTGTTGCGTTGTCCATAGAAGTCATTCTTGCCCCTTGTTCAGAAGCTTGAGAATTTATCATAATGTCAAAAATAAATTCTTTGAAGGCCATCGGTATGGTTGTTTCAAGCAATTTGACATTTCCGGGTTCGGCTTCATAATAAGCGTTGCCGTTCATGTCATCGACGCCGGTTTCGATTTTTGTTACATCAAAAGGCAAAACCTGCTCGCTGACAATATCGCGGCTGAGAGCCGATTTAAAACGGCTGTAAACGATTTCGCAGACATCAATTTTGTCACCGTTAAACAAAGCTATAATTTCATCAGCTAAACTTACGGCTTCACAATATTCAACACCTTGATTAACAACGGACACATCATTTCTAACAATCAAATCGGCATAGTGACGCTTGAGAATGTTATATCCTCTGTGCCCCAAACAAACAACTTGAACGTCTTTTCCCAAAGATTTAAGTTCTTCAATACGCGCCGTAGCTGCTTTGCCGATTGCATGATTATAGCTGCCGCAAAGACCTTTATCCGATGTCAGAACAACCAACAGATAACGCTGCTGCTGCGGTTTTTCCGCACAAATCCACGAAGGAATAAGTTCAACGTCATTTTCTTTTGACTGACGGCGCAAAGCCGCCATTGTGCGGCTGACAGATTCGAAAACACCGGTTCTGTAAGGTTCGCTTTTGGTCAAAACATCTTGAGCGCGGCGCAAGCGGGACGCGGCAACCATTTTCATGGCCGAAGTAATTTTTTCGGTAGATTTTATTGCCGCAATCCGGCTGCGTAACTCTTTTAAGCCTGCCATTTTAAGCCGCCTTCTCCCTAGCTAGGTATTGCTCGGCAAAGCTTGTATAAAAAGCAGTCAATTTTTTATCCAATTCATCGGAAATAACTTTCTTTTCATTAAGCTCTTCCAAAAACTCAGGATGTTCTTCAACAATTTTGCGACGAGCTTCGGCTTCAAAAATTTTGATTTCATTAACCGGAATCTTATCCAGAAAACCGCGGACACCCGCAAAAATGATAGCCACTTCTTCAGCTACCGGCAACGGCGAATATACAGGCTGTTCCAAAAGAACCGTCAAACGTTCGCCACGCGCCAAAAGCTGTTTGGTAGAAGCATCCAAATCAGAAGCAAACTTTGCAAAAGAAGCCATTTCACGATACTGAGCCAAATCAAGTTTTATCTTACCGGCCACTTGCTTCATAGCTTTAATTTGCGCCGCCGACCCTACACGGCTAACTGATATACCTACGTTAACCGCCGGTCTGATACCCTGATAGAACAAAGAGGTTTCCAAAAATATCTGTCCGTCCGTAATAGAAATTACGTTCGTCGGAATATAAGCCGAAACATCTCCTGCTTGAGTTTCAATTACAGGCAATGCCGTTAACGAACCGCCGCCGTTTTCATCGCTCATTTTAGCAGCGCGTTCCAACAAACGTGAATGCAAATAGAATACATCGCCCGGATAAGCTTCGCGCCCTGGTGGACGGCGGAGCAACAGCGACATTTGACGATATGCCGTAGCCTGTTTGGACAAGTCATCATAAAAGATAACCGCATGCATACCGTTATCGCGGAAAAATTCACCCATTGCGCATCCTGAATACGGTGCAATAAACTGCAAAGGAGCCGCGTCGGAAGCTGTGGCGGCAACAACGATTGTATAATCCATAGCGCCGTGATCTTTCAAAGTTTGAACAACCTGCGCTACAGTTGAACGCTTTTGTCCTACCGCAACATAAATACAATATAATTTGTCTTTTTCCGATTTAGCTTGCTCGTTAATACGTTTTTGATTGATAATTGTATCAACGATAATTGATGTTTTACCTGTTTGACGGTCACCGATAATCAACTCACGCTGTCCGCGCCCGATAGGAATAAGAGCGTCGACGATTTTAAGTCCGGTCTGCATAGGTTCGCAAACACTTTGTCTGGCAATAATTCCGGGAGCTTTAACTTCCGAATTACTGAATTTTTCAGCTTTTATTGCTCCCATGCCGTCAATAGGCTCACCCAAGGCATTTACAACCCGCCCTAAAAGTTCTTTTCCGACCGGCACGCTGACAATTTTGTCCGTACGTTTTACAATGTCGCCTTCTTTAATGCCGGTATCATCACCGAACAAAACCACGCCGACATTATCTTCTTCCAGATTAAGAGCCATTCCCTTAACACCGTTCGGAAACTCGACCATTTCATTATATTTGACATTGTCAAGTCCATAAACGCGAGCAATGCCGTCACCGACAGACAAAACTCTTCCCACTTCGGCAACATCAATATTTGCTTTAGATTCAGCTATTTTTGCTTCTAAAACAGATGCGATTTCACTTGCACCAGACATATTATATTGTCCCTTTCATCAACAATTCCATGCGTTCCAATTTTCCTTTGACTGAATCGTCTATTAATTCTGAACCGCATTCTATCAGCAATCCGCCTAAAATTTCAGGTCTTATTTTATACTTAACCACAACTTTATTGCCCGTATACTTTTCCAAAGCCGCCATAAGGCTGTTTTTTTGGCTTTCAGACAATTCTATAACCGTATTGACGGTAACGGGAACTATATGTTTGCGGTGATAATAAATTTGTTTGAATTCTTTTAAAACTTCAACAAGCATGCCGACACGCCCATTATCCGCCATAACAGACAATAGCCCGACCATCGGCTTTGACATTTTTTTGATAGCGGCAATTTCGGTTAAGGCTTCTTTTTTTCCTTGATTATCCCAAATAGGATTGGATAAATATCCGATTATCTTGGAATTTGAAGCCAATTCGGCGGCAAATGATTCGCTTTCCGACAAAAGAAGAGCTTCTTCGCCATTTTTAGCCGCTGTTTCATACAGCGCTTCGGCGTAAGATTTGATTAACTTATTTTGTTCGTTTTTTTTCATAACTCTGCTCTTTTCAAAACTGGCTTGTACTATAATGTCAATTAGTTTCTAATTTATTAATTTCTTACATGAATGAATAAGGATCAAT
Source organism: uncultured Azospirillum sp. (assembly GCA_900542055.1). Lineage (GTDB taxonomy): Bacteria > Pseudomonadota > Alphaproteobacteria > RF32 > CAG-239 > JAFUYI01. Next base: position 5,118 of record UQMA01000020.1, read on the forward strand.
ATCAACTTCGACACGCACCTGAGCCGGAATGTTTATTTTTTCAAGCCAGATTTTCAGTACTTGCTGAATATTTATACTGCGGGCGGTTTTTAAAAGCAACCTAAAACGATATTTATTCCTCAACATAAACACAGGCGCCGGAGCCGGCCCCAAAGTGGTTATATATTCGTTATTAGGTGCCGTTTGCCCCAAAGCCACGGCTATTTTTTCAGCCAAAACCGATTTTTCGCTGCTGACAATTAATGCTGCTAATTTTCCGTAAGGAGGCATAGACAGCATGCGCCGCGTTTGCTTTTCCAAATCCAAAAACTTTCCGCGGTCATTATCAGCCAAAGCTTGCAAAACCGCATTTTCAGGATACAAAGTCTGCACGATTACCTCTCCGCTTTTTCCACCGCGTCCGGCGCGCCCCGAAACTTGCGAAAGCAGCTGAAAAGTTTGTTCGGCAGCCCGCAAATCGCTTCCCATCAGTCCTAAATCAGCATCGACTATTCCCACCAGAGTCAATTCGGGAAAATGGTGCCCTTTAGCCAAAATCTGCGTACCAACCATAATATCCAGATTGCCTTTTTCCATTTCATCAAAAATTTTTGACAATTCGGCAACGCTTGACGTGGTGTCGCTTGACAAAATTTTAACTCTCGCATCAGGAAAACGCCCCGAAACTTCTTCAGCGATTCTTTCCACTCCCGGTCCGCAGGCAGCCAATCCGCTTTCGGAATGGCAATCCGGACAACATTTCGGCCGGTTAATCATATAGCCACAGCGGTGGCAAATCAGCTTTCCGCTGGCTTTATGCTCTGCCAGCCACGCAGTGCAATGCGGGCATTGTATTCTATGTCCGCAATCGTGGCATATAATCAGCGGCGCATAACCGCGGCGATTTAAAAACAGCATAGACTGTTCGCCTTTGTTCAAATTTTCTTTCAGAGCATCAACCAATGTCGGAGATAACCACGATTTTCCCCAAGCGCCTTTTTGCGGACGATCTTTTTTCAAATCCACAATTTTAATTTCGGGCAGGCTTGCGCCGGCAAATCTTTTAGTCAATCTGACTGAATCATATTTTCCGTTTTCAACATTTACAACCGTTTCAAGATCCGGCGTAGCTGTTGATAATATCAAAGGAAAATGCTCAAATTTTGCCCTCATAACAGCCATATCTCGGCATTGATAATTTACAAAATCTTCCTGTTTAAAAGAATGGTCATGACTTTCATCTATAACTATCAGCCCTAATTCCGGATAGGGCAAAAACAATGCCGAACGCGCACCGACAATCACTCTGGCGCGTCCTTCTGCAGCTGCAATCCATGTGTCGGTACGTTCTCTTATACCAAGCCCCGAATGCCAACAAGCCGGTTTGACGCCAAAACGCTGTTCAAAACGGGCGAGCCATTGCGCTGTTAATGAAATTTCGGGAACCAAAATTAATACTTGTTTTTGTTGCTGCAATGCTTCCGCCGCCGCTTCAAAATAAACTTCTGTTTTACCGCTTCCGGTTACACCGTCTATTAATGTAACGGAAAAGCCTTTTCCGATTTTTGCTTTCACATTATCAGCCGCCTGCTGTTGTTCTTCGGTTAATTTCACACTCAAAAAATCGGGTTTAGGTTCATTATAAGTTTTTTTCTTTATTTCTTTTTTACCTAAAACAACACCCGCTTTCAGCAAAGTGTCAACCACACCGGCACCGCATCCCGCTCCGCGGCAAATTTCGGCTTTTGTATAAGCCCCGTGTTTTAACAAATCAATCACATGCCAACGGGCATCAGAATTTTTGAGTCCGGCTTCGGCCAAAGTTTTTCCTGTCAGCTGATAAAAAGTTTCCGTAGGTTCGTCTTCAAATGCCTGTTTGACGCTGATTACCATTTTCAGCACCATTCCCGCTGGAGCCATATTATATTCAGCAACAAACTTAATAAATTCAATAAGTTCTTTATCAAAAGGTTTAAAATTATACTTTTTAATGACTTTTTTGATTTTTTCCGAAGCGCAATCAGAGCTTTTGCCTATTTTCCAAACCACGCCGACAGCCTCTGTCTTTCCCCATGGAACACGGACAAGCGTTCCCAGTTGCAATTCATCATCGCAAAGGTAATCAAACGGCTCATCAAACGGCAGCGGAAGCAAAACTCCGACAATCATATTTTTTGCCTTTCTCAAGAAAAGCTTATCATATACACAGCCTGAAAAAATATAAATGCCAAAGCTGAACAATCCCCAGAAATTTAAAAAATAAGGATAAAAAAATGAGGGATCAAATCCTGAAAAACAGAACAAGAACCCTCTATATATAAAAACTATCGGCCAAAACGTCTGAAATCACTTCAGTCTAACAAAACCGATAGAAACTATGGCCTAAAATCAGGTTGACAATATAATATGTAATAAAATACTGCCTGAGAAAATTATTTAATCACAGAAAAATCCGCGACCGCCATAGCGATTGTTTGTTAAGTAATTTAAACAATAATAATTTTCTCAGTTATTGATTATGAATGTTTTAAGCGTCTATGTCAAGTTTTATCGAAAAAAAATAAAGCCGCTATTTCTTTATTGAAATAGCGGCTTCGACATCGGCTGCGATTTGGAAAAATCACCTTATCAAAACAACCGGAGCGTTGTGAGGATCATCTCCTTCAATCAAAACGTGGTCGCCAGCTTTAAGAAGGTAACGCTTAATGCCGTCTTTAGGGTACTCAAAAGTACGATAAATACCACCTTCTATCATTACAAGGTTGCGACTTACAATCTGTCCCGTTTCTGGGTCGGTATAAATTGCATGCTGAGCTTTTACAATTTTATACCATTTCTGAGTTTTGTTCATAATATAAAAAATAATTGGTAATATGTGTTATCAATATACAAATTTATATTTTTTGTCAATGTTTTTACAAAAAATTAAACTCAAAAATGATATAATAGGCAGTATGAAAGAAAAATTGACATATTATGCCGATGCAGAACTAACCCAAGCCATCGGCGACTGGAAAATGTGGTTGAGCAGCGAACGCCGCTACTCCGATCATACTTTGGATGCTTATTGCAGCGATGTCGCTCAATTTTTGCGTTTTTTCAAAAACAGGAAAATAACAAACAAAAATTGCGATTCAAAACCACCCTATCCTCCGCTTTCGCTGAATGATTTATCATTATTAAGCATAACCGATTTTCGGACTTATGTCGCTTCAAGAAAATGCAGGCTGTTGGATAAATCTTCGCTAAAACGCAAATTGTCATCCATTAGAAACTTTTATCGCTGGCTTGATCGCAAAAAGCTGGTCCATAATGCGGCAGTCAGCATTTTGTCATCACCCAAAAAACGAAAAATTTTACCGCGGGCATTAGAAAAAGAAGACGCTTTCAATTTGATTGACAATATACAAAAATATGAAAAAGATGAATGGTTGAAATATCGTGACGTAGCTATTTTTACATTGCTTTACGGCTGCGGATTGCGTATTTCGGAAGCGGTTGCCGTCAATATAGGAGATTTTGACAACAACAATTTTCTGCGTGTGAAAGGAAAAGGCAACAAAGAACGTATTGTTCCGCTTTTGCCCATTGTTATCCAAACCGCAAAAGTATATCTGGACAGCTGTCCATATCACAGCAAACAAGGCGAAGCAATGTTTCTCGGCACCCGCGGCGAAAGAATAAATCCACGCATTATCCAACGGCAGATGGAAAAAATCCGTTTTGAAATCGGATTGTCGCCAAATATGACCCCGCACTCCCTGCGCCACTCTTTTGCAACTCATCTTTTGGCTGCCGGAATTGATTTGCGTTCTATTCAGGAACTATTAGGACACGAACATCTTTCCACAACGCAAATCTATACGGAAGTTGAAATTTCACACTTGAAAAATGAATATGATAAAGCCGGATTGCTGAAAAATAAAGAATAAAAAACCGCCCCTGACAAGAGGCGGCTTTTGTCAATTCAAACTTGCAATTTCTAGTTGCCTGAAGCACCGGCGGCATTGCGCAGATTGTTCAAAATCGTTGTTGCCGTAGATGTGGCTTCATTATCCAACCCTGCTGACTGCAGAGCTAATTTTTTAATGCAGGTGCTCGAAATTTCATCTGCTGTGGCGCTGATTCCGGCAACCAGCAATGTGCCGTTCTGAAACTTTGCATTGGCTTCACTGAGCATGCAGGCACGCAGTCTTGTTTTAACGGAATCATTGGCGTTTGCAGTAGTATATTTAGAAATGTCAAAACTTTCACAAGCTGACAAAGTCGCAGCAACAGCCAAAACAGCCATAAATTTATTCATTTTTAGTCTCCTTGTCCAAATTTTTTTGAAATTTATCTCTAAAAAAACCTCTCTGTCAATCCTTTCTTATAAAATATTGACGAAAAAAGCTTTTTTCGCTAAGATAGGCAAAAAATAAAGCATTTGATAAAGGTGTTTCGATGCAGATTAACGAATTTGACATTTCCACAGCTGAAGGGATAGTCCTTCTTAACGACATCAGAATTGACGATCAGGTTTTACCGCAAGGACATAAGTTAACCCGTGACGACATTTTATTTCTTAAAGTTTTGGGAATAAAAAAAATAACCGGTGTTAAAGTTTTTGCCGGCGATATCACTGCTGAAACGGCTTTAGGAATGATTGCCCCTCAAGTTTGCGGAAACAACTTGCTTTATACGGTTGCCAAAAACACAGGAAGCTGTAAGCTTATTGCCGGAAACGACGGAATATTTATATGTCAGGATGAAAGACTTTCAAAATTTAACCGCATAAGCCCTTACCTTATTTTAAATACAGTTGCTCCGTATAAAAACGTTAAAAAAGGCGATGTTATCGGCAGCATAAAACTGCGTTGTCCGATTATTGAACAGTTATTTGTCGATGACATCATTTTTCGTTTATCCGGAAACGAGCCTTTGCTGAAAATAGAAAATGAAAAAAGTATTTCGGCGGCAATCGTTTATACTCGTTTTTACAATGATTCTGCTGAAAACAAACATTTTACCAATGTTATCAAAAGGCTTATAAAAAACTTTTCCGAACTTAAAATAGATTTTGCCGAAGAATTTTCATGCAAGCACGAGTATACAGACACCGCCGCTGCCATATCGGAAGCCGCTGCAAAATATCCTTTGGTTTTTGTCATTCCGGGGTTGCCGAGCAGCTATATCGGCGATACAGTGCCGGCAGCGCTCAATGCGTCGGCTGATGCGGTTATATGCGATAATATTCCGCAAGACACCTTGCCCGATTTGATGATAGCCACGAAAAAAAACAGCAAAATTATCATATTGCCTTACCATTATGACAAAGTAACATCGCCTCTGGCTGATAAATTTATAAAAATGGCAATCACCAAAGATAAAATTTTTCAAACTGATTTTCCACATTTTAACAACGTGGTTCTTAATGATTTAAGCCTTACAGATGAAGAACGCGACAACATTGTCAGCCCCGATGAGAAAAAAATTAAAAATGACGCACATATTGCCGCCGTTATTTTGGCTGCCGGTTCAAGCACACGTGCCAGACGCAACAAACTTATGGTCGATCTCGGAGGTGAACCTTTATTTATGAAAACCGTTCGGGCTGCCATAAAATCAAAAGCTTCGCCGATATATGTCGTTACAGGCTATCGAGCTGAGGAAATCGAAGATTGCTTAGAAGATTTTGACATCAATATTCTGCGCAATAACGATTATGTCTCGGGAGTTAAAACCTCTATACGGCTCGGACTTAATTTAGTTCCGTCTTTTTGCGACGGCGCATTGCTGCTTCCCGCCGATATGCCGTGCATTACTTCATCCTATATCAATAAAATGATAAAAGCTTTTAACAAAAAAGAACACCGCCAATTATGCGTAAGCTGGTTTGACGGAAAAAAATACAATCCTGTAATTTGGGGAAAAGATTTGTATCAGCAAGCAGATTTGGTGCCTGAAAATTCACATTTGCGCGGTGTTTTTCTGGAACACTCCGATTATACAAAATTGGTTGATGCCGATAAGGAAACCTGTGTAGACATTAATTTTCCGTATGATATTGAAGTTCTTACCAACAAATAGAACCGATATTATTTTTTTTGCATTAAATTCAGTACTTCCGTTGCATCATAGGTGTCCGCATAAGGCGGAATGGAATCCATTGCTCTTTGATAATCCTGATAATCTGCAAAATCTTTTTGTTCCCGCCGAATAATTTGTTTGATTTTATCCAGTCTTTCGGCACAGGCACTGGTTATCTGAATATTTAATGAAGCCAATTTGAACAAATCATCAATATTGCCGCCGCAATAACAGACCAAATCGCACCCCGCCCGCAAAGCTGAAGTCGTTTTTTCTTCCAAAGATCCGCTTAGAGCTTTCATATCCACGGCATCACTGATTAACAGTCCCGAAAAGCCTATTTTTCCTCTTATAATTTTATCAATAGCACAGGCGCTCATCGTTATGGGAAGGCCTTCATCTACTTCAGGCAAAACAATATGCGCCGTCATTCCGGCTAGAATTCGGTTATTGTCAATAAAAGGCTGCATATCTTTTTGATAGTCTTTCAAAGAACAATTTATAATCGGCAGCCCCAAATGAGGATCTGTCTGAGCGCGTCCATGCCCCGGAAGATGTTTGATACAAGGACAAATTCCATTACGACAGTAGGTTTCCGCCATAATTTTTCCTTTTTTGGAAACATTACCGGCGAAACAGCGTGATTTTAACACAGGATGCGTTTCCGGATAACAAGTATCTAAAACCGGAGCATAATTAAAATTGATTCCACAGGCGTGCAAATCTTCAGCAATAAGTTCGGCATGCATTTCACAAATATTATCAGAAACCAGTCCCAGCATATATTGTGAGGCGTATGAACGCCAATAAGGCTCCGCTAAACGCCTGACTCTTCCGCCTTCCTGATCAACGGCAATTAATAAATCTTCTCCGAGAAGCTCTTTGAGAGAAGATGTCAATTTGGACAATTGCTGAGGTGAAACTATATTGCGTCTAAACAAAGAAACCCCTGCCGGACACAGTTTTTTCAACACCTTTGCTTCATCTAGGCTGAGCTCTGTTCCCGCAAAAGAAGCCATAACCGCAGAAGTCATTGGAATAATCCTAAAAACAGCTCAAACATTTTGTACATATACCACCCCAAAGGGTCGAACATTTCAAAACTCGAAAGCCCGAACATTCTTTCCACCACCGGTATAAAAGCGACTAAAACAATCAGTGCAGCCATTCCCTGACGTTCGGCCTGCACATATTTGCGAGCCCATGTTTTATCTATCCAGCCGAAAAATATTTTCGAACCGTCCAACGGCGGTATCGGTAAAATATTCAAAAAAATGAGGGCTAAATTTATTGATAGCAGATTCGACAGAAATATCTGCAAAGGCGTATCAAACTCCGGTTGTAAATTCAATATCAAAAATATAGCAGCGGCCGCCAAAACAGCATTAACCAAAATTCCGGCAGAAGCCACAATAACCGTATCTCTTTTTTTATTGCGGAGACGATTGAAATTTACCGGCACCGGTTTTGCCCAACCAAATAAAAACGGAGTTTGCGACCACCACAAAGCCAACGGCATAAACACCGTGCCAAACCAATCTACATGATTTAAAGGATTCAAAGATAATCTGCCGCAACGTGCAGCCGTATCATCACCGAATTTCAGCGCCGCATACCCATGTGCGATTTCATGCAGTATAATTGATAAAAAAACAGGAATTATCGTAAGTAAAACTTCGCTCATTATTTTTTAGCCGTAAAGCAACTTCCTCCGGCTGATTTAATTTGAGAGCAAGCAGCAGCAGCTTCAGCTTTACTTGAAAAAGCTCCGGCTTTCAAACGATAAAATGTTCCTTTTGCTCCCAAATCCGCACTTTCAATTTCGTGAGGAAGATTTTTTAAAACCTTATATTTTCTCGACATCATCAGCCACGATTTTTCAACAGCAGCTCTGTTTGGCGAAGACATTAATTGAACTTGCCAATTTCCTTTTTGCGCTGCGGCAATTGTTTTTTTCGGCTCTTCTTTAACTTCGGGCTTACTTTCAGCTTTCGGAGTCTCATTTTTCACTTCGGCGGGGTTGGCTGCGGCAGGTTCTTCCTGCTGTTTAACTTCCGCAACGGTCTCTGACGGTATATTTTTTTCAATAACAACAGGTTGTGCTGTTTTCTTAACATTTTGTGTTAACGATTCAACGTCCTTTTGAGAGATTGCATTATCAGAATCTGCCACAGCTTCTGCCAATTTTTCAATAGCATTGCCGTCAGGCTGTTCGGTAGCAACGACGACTTGATCTTGTTCCTGCGTTTCTGTTTTTTTCTCGATAATATCATAAACCGTACGCTCTTGAGAAGCCAATTCAACATCTCCCGGATCTGAAGGCTGAATTTTTACGGGGGTTTGCGGACGTGTAATAACCGGAACATCTTCCGGCGCTGCATTTTGGTATCGCGGAGCAAGCACAAACCATCCCACAACTCCTGCCATAGCCAACCCGGCCAAAGCGCCGATAAACAAACTGCGCGAATTATCTATCTCGTTTTTGCGCTCTTCCAGATCAAAATTCACCTGTTTTTGACGAAATTCATTCAAAACTTCTTCGTCATCACGTCGAAAATTATCCGGAAAATTATTCAGCATTGGTTCTCTCCTAAATTTTTTCTTTTCACAAGATTAAAAGTAATATACATTATAAAAGATAAAATAGTAAAGGCATAAATTTATGAAAATTGCAACATACAACGTAAACTCAGTAAACGCTCGCATTGAAAACCTTTGCAGTTGGTTAAAAACAAAAACTCCGGATATTGTTTTGTTGCAGGAAATAAAATCAGAATATAACAATTTTCCTTTTTTCGAACTTCAGACTTGCGGATACAATGCCGCTATTTTAGGGCAAAAAAGTTATAACGGCGTTGCGGTATTAAGCCGTGGCAAAATTAAAACGATTTCTGAAAATCTGCCTAATTTTCCAGATGAGCAAGCTCGTTATCTTGAGGCTGAAACCATAGTAAACAACACGCCTTTTCGCATTGCCTCTGTTTATGTGCCAAACGGCAACCCGCCTTATAACGCCCCCGCCGACACATCAAAATTTGAATACAAACTGCAATGGATGGATGCCTTTTTGTCCCACATGCACGGTTTGGCGCTTTTACCGCAGCCCGTAGTTATCGGGGGAGATTTCAACGTAATTATGCAGGATTTTGATGTCTACAATCCGCAGCTTTTTACCAATAATGCACTATTTCGCCCAGAAGTCAAATCACGGTTACAAACAATGAATTTTTTGGGATTTTATGATGCTTTTCGCAGTCTTTATCCTGATAAAAACGGCTATACTTTTTGGGACTATACCGGAAATGCTTTGGCTGCCGATTTCGGCATGAGAATTGATTATCTTTTTCTATCGGCACCGGCAGCTGATTGTCTGCAAAATTGCTTTGTCGATAAATCTCCGCGCCAAAGCGACAAGCCTTCCGATCACACCCCTTTGATTGCGGAGTTTAAATAATGCCCAAGATACATTTTTCATCATCAAAGCGCAAATCAAGAGAACCTATTAAAGAAAATAACGAAATTTTCGGCACCGTTTTTCGTCAAAACAACCTTTGTTGGGTTACCCCCTGCGACAAAGACAGACGTCCATATCTTCTCGGCGCTGTCAAAAACCTGCATAACAACGACTTAGTCGAAATAGAACCTGAAAACGGAAGCATAACCCCAAAAGCCTCGTTGATAAAAAATTACGGACAATTTTCAGTCGGATTGTTAAGCGAAATTTTAATTGCCAGACGCTACAAAATTCCGGATATTTTTTCGCAGGATATTCTAAAAGAGTGTAAAAATTTTGAAGATTTTTATAAAGTGCCCCGCACCGATTTGACAAATCTTCCTTTTGTTACCATTGACGGAGATGATTCGCGCGATTTTGACGATGCCGTGTACGCCTGCCGCCACAATAACGGTTTCAGCCTCATTGTAGCCATTGCCGATGTGGCTTTTTATGTCAGCCCCGACAGCAAACTGGATTCTGAAGCCTATAAACGAGGAAATTCGGTCTATTTGCCGCAAAAGGTTATTCCTATGCTTCCCGAAATTTTAAGCAACAATCTTTGTTCGCTGAACCCCAAAGTCAGACGACCGGTCATTGCCTGCTTTATGGAAATAGACAGACATGGAACTTTGCAGTCTTATCGTTTTGAAAGAGCTGTTATTAAATCAGCGGCAAGATTAACATATAAAGAAGTGGAAGCTGCTATCGGCGGACATTATTCAAATACAGCAAAAAAAGTTTTTTCAAAAGCGATTCAACCTTTGTATGAGGCTTATCATGCTTTGGCTGAAAATCGGCTGAAACGCGGCGCTTTAGATATTGAAAGCGATGAAATAAAAATAAAATTTTCAGCAAACGGAGATATTGTCGGCATTGAAAAACAACAAAATCTGACTGCCAACAAGCTGATAGAAGAATTTATGATTGCTGCTAATGTCGCCGCCGCCCGTTTTCTTTCCGAAAGCAAATTACCAACCATGTACCGCATACATGATAAACCGACGGAAGAAAAATTGACGGCAATAAAACCTTTGCTGGCAAGTCTTAAAATGAAATTGCCGCCCTATCCAGCTTTACGACCTTGTCACTTTAATAAAATATTGGAAATTTGCCGCAAAAAAAACATCGCCGGTATTGATAATCTGATTTTGCGGCTGCAATGTCAGGCCGAATATTCTCCGCACAACTGCGGGCACTTCGGATTAAACCTAAAACAATATGTTCATTTCACATCTCCAATACGCCGCTATGCCGATTTGTTAATACACCGCGCCATTTTAAATGCCTGCAACCAGCAAAAAGAAGGCGTGCTCTCCATAAAAGCTATGGAACAAACCGCCGAACATCTTTGCGTAACAGAACGTACAGCCGCCATGGCCGAAAGAGAAATCACCTCGCATTATATATCTCTTTATCTAAGTCCTTTAACCGGTGTTGAGTTTGATTTGAAAATTAGCGGATTGAGCAATGCAGGCATTTTTGTCCGGCTTGAAGATATTGGAGCCGAAGGATTGATTCCCATGCGCACACTTCCCCGTGATTACTATCAGCTTTTAGATTCAGACACCTGCCTGCGCGGCGTGGAAACAAAATTAAAATTCAGACTCGGTGATAAAATTTGCGCCAAACTTCTAGAAGCCGCTCCAATCAGCGGAGGACTGATTTTCAGTTGGCTTCCTGATAAAAATCAATTTTGTTCAACATCGAGAAAAAAACAACAACCCAAAAAATCATCTAAAAAGAAAAGAGCAAAAAACGGCCATGCTTAAAAACATTATTTATACCTTTTTCTTAATAGTTTTTTCTTTTCCTGCTTTTGCGTCAAACAAGGCATTGGTTACAACCGTCTACACAACGATTGCGGACAAACACCTAACCCCTGTTGATATTTCCGTCTTAGCGGTTGAAGGGCTGAAAGGTATAAACGGCATTGATAAAAATTTGACTTTTGCCGACGGCAAAGAAATGGTTTATCTATATTACAATCGTCAAATGGCCGGATTATGGCATAAGCCTAAAGCTCCTGATGATATTGCCGCTTGGGCGCAAATTACGGAAAAAGTTATAGACAAAGCTGCAAAAGTTTCTAAAAAAGCCGCAGCACAAAATGAAAAATTGGTTGAAAGAATATTTTCCGCAGCAACCAACACTTTGAATGATCATTCTAAATACCATTTCAGTGATGAATTGGAAGAAGATACCGCAAAAGAAAATCTGATTTCTGCTAAAATCGACGGCAGTATTTTGTATATAAAAATAAAAGGTTTCAGCTCCAACACGGCGGCTTTTATCAAAAACACAATCTCGCGTTATCAACGAACAGCAGGTTTGATTATTGACCTCAGAGGAAATTCCGGCGGACAATTAAATTCAGCCATTGATGTCGCCAAACTCTTTATTGACGACGGCATCATCGCGGCGACTAAAAATAAAGATAAAGATTCAACCAAATATTATGTTTCTGAACAAAAAAAATCCTTTAATCTGCCGCTGGTTGTCTTAATTGATCAAACAACAGCTTCTTCCGCCGAAATGCTGGCGGCGGCGCTGAAAGAACAAGCTCAGGCGCAGTTAGTAGGCAGTTTGAGCTACGGCAAAGGCACAATTCAAGATATGTATGTTTTTGCCAACGGCGGACGTTTGGCTCTGACAACAGGACAATTTTTCACCCCATCAGGCAGTCAAATCGAAAAAATCGGATTGTTTCCAGACTATTGCATAATTAACGACAGACTTATAACAACTCCGCCCTGCCCTCAGCAAAAGCGCGAAAACAAAATATATGATATAAATTTTGCCGAACATATTCTGTCAAAAAATATGTAGAATAAACAATGGCAAATTTATTTTTCCGGAACAGGCAATCCAAATTTTGAAAGAGGAATATACTCAAAATAATATGAACAACCGACAGAAACTATATAGTCCAAAACATCTATTAGAGAAATTATTTTTTTACAAACTTCGTTTGGTAGCCCAAGAATTGGGCTACTTAGCTACATCTACCTGCTTACACAGGTAGCATTACGTTTGCATAGTAAAATGTCGCAGCAAAGGCGACCTAAAATTCCTTTTTATTTGTTACCATACCCTTGTAACTTGCAACTGAAAGGAAGAAGCATGAAAAAAGTTCAAAATAAACCAAACAAAGTGGAAGTCGTTTTTGTCTTGGATCGTAGCGGTTCAATGGAAAACATCGTTTCTGACACTATCGGCGGATTTAATTCGATGATAAACAAACAGAAAAAAAGTCCGAATGCTCTTGTAACAACGGTGTTATTTGATGATAAAATTGAAATCCTTCACGACCGGGTCGCCATTAATGATGTTCCGGCATTAACAAATAAAGAATACTATGCTCGCGGCTGTACATCATTGCTTGATGCGATAGGAAGCACAATCAAACATATAAGCAACATTCATAAATATGCTCGTAAAGATGACGTGCCGGCCAAAACTCTGTTTGTCATAACAACAGATGGTTACGAGAATTCGAGCCACGAATACACATTTCCGAAAATAAAGAAAATGATAGAAAAGCAACGGGAAAAATTTAATTGGGAGTTCTTATTCCTTGGAGCTAACATAGATGCAATTGCTGAGGCAAGCAAAATCGGTATAGGAAGCAGATATGCGGCTAACGTCGTAAATGATGAAGAAGGTGTAACCGTTTTTTATCAGACTGTGTCAGATGCTGTATGTTGTTGTTGCGCCGCACCTGAAGAACCTTTACCGGAAAACTGGAAAGAGAAAATTGATAAGGACATAAAGAGAAGAAAAAAGACAACTTCTAAAACAACCGAAGACGATAATCTGCCAAGTTTTTTAAGGCGTAAATAGGAGGAATTATGAATAACTACGAAATTCAAGAATCATTCTTAAAGAAAGTGGCGCAGATGTACACAACATTTAACGCAGAGTCCATTGCAGATGATTTGGTCGTGCACACCACCCCTAAATCAGGAAAAAGATACCATTTTTTGATGGTTAAAAAATTATTCTATTTCAATTAGTTATGCCACTTAGATACAGTTTTGCAACCATTTTTGAAACTCACAGAAAAAAAATACGAACCATATGATATTTTTATTTCAAAAACAATGAGATATGCTGTCCATATATTTTGGGTATTTATTATCAGAATTTTCTATTTGATATTAAATTTTGATAAGATAAAGTACCACTAAGATATTTGTAGAATTCATTCATTCCACTTTCACCAAGTTTAAAATTCGTGGGCGTAAATTCTTCAGCTCGTATTTCAAAACTTTCAAAATACCTAGAAAACATTTCTGCTGAAGGTATTTCCATTCCGTTACTAGAAACTTCTCCATAAATATTTTTTAAATACTTCATTAAAGCCCTAAAACCATTATTTTTAGAGAGAAGATATCGGCCATCATCCCAAGCATCTGGCCATTTGTTTTTTACTGCATTAAAATAATTATATAAAATTTTAGCAATAGTAACATCATTATTATCAATAAAGAATTTTCTAAATGGAAATTTGCCATTATAATCCATTTCTAAAAGCTTTCCATATCGTGCCATATCATCTCTATCCCTTTCAGGATCTGGCGATAAAAATAATTTAGTTAAACTTTCCACGAATGTCTGTTGTGTTAATGTTTCTCTGCCAAAATCAATATATCCAAGTCTTTTTATTTTTTTATAAAAAGGAGATTTTTCATTATAATTTAAGGCAATTGCAATATTATGAGCAGTTTTATATGGAGATCTTATTTTACTATATTCCTCTAAATCGTAAACTAAACTTTTGTTAACTTTCGTTTGTGTTAAATTAACTTTAGAGAAAATATTTGCTTGCTCCGCAATATCCATGCCTATCAATATTGTCAACGATAGTTCGAAATTTTTTATAGCCTCTAATTCTTTTTTATGATGACCAAATAAATCGTTGCCATTATTTTCTAAAAAGTCAATTGCTCCTTGAAAACCTGCCAACCTATGTTGTCCATCAATGATTTTTGCAATTTTATCTGACAGATTTAGAATTTTTATTTGTAGTGTATCATTATCATTTTCATTTATTTTTACATTGTTTTCGTCAATATAAACAACTATAGATGTTGGAAATGTTGCATCAAAAGTCTGCACATACTCAGCAATTTCTTTTTCTCTTTTAGGATCTAATTTTCTTTGTATTCCTAAATATGTATTCCTATACGTTTCATCAGCAATTGCTCTTATATCAGAATAGGATATTTTCAATAAATCTTCTGCTCTGATTTTTGCAATATACAAATCTCCTATTGGTTGTCTAATTCTCAAACCAGAAAGTTCGATACAATCATCCATCATTTTTCCTCCTCTGCAATACTTTCATTAAATTGTTCAACAAAACGTTGCTCTGTGTTCCTGATAGTTGAATTAGCATCTTCAATATTTTCTATAATTCTATCCTCATCTATTGATGTCAAAATTGATAAATACCATAAAAACAAAGATATAAAATATAGTATTCCTATAATTATTTTTGAAATTAACCTTAGATCTTCGGCTGGAAATGTAAAATAAAAAGATAATAAAGATACACAAAGGACTAAAATACACAAACCACAACAAGCTTCTTTAGAATCCTGAAAAACACTAGGATCAGATTTCTGCTTTTTATAACAAAAAACAAATGGGGCTAAAAAGGAAATAGAATATACAATTATATCTGTTATTGTCCAAGGAATGAAACTTTCCTTTTTATCGTTAATATTTTTGAGTAAATTCAATAATAGCGGAATATTTACTATAATCCAAGAAATAGAAAAAATAGTAAAAGCCTCTTTATGAATTTTCCATCTTTTTTGAAAAATTATTCCAACTAATGGAATATGTCTAACAAAATTTTTCATTTCAACAATTCCTCTAAAACGCCTTTTTGAATCATATCAAGGTTAATGATATAATCTGTTGTATTAAATGTATCGCGTAGCGGGCGTTGGGTTGTTTTCCAACCATATCCATCAGTTACCCAAATAAACTGATGACCATCTCTTGCCCACTGATGGTAAATATCAGCATATTCACCGGCTGTTGATTTCAACTTGGAACCACTGCCACTATAAAAGTTTGTTTCAATCAGATAAAGCTTATGAGGCGTATTAATGGCAAAGTCGATTCTTTTAGATGACTTTGTAACGGTAATATTTTTATTCCACTGAACTTTGATTTTATCTGCTGTAGCTTGGGGAATATATTCATAACCATTTCTTTCACTAATGTCTTTTATAAAGAACTCTACTAAATTTTCCATGGAAGTGCCACTACGATTCTTACGACCATTTGAATCAAGACCAACTTCAACACCGATAAAATAATCAGGAATAGACTTAATACTGCGGTCTGAAATAAGTTTTAAGAATCCACTTTCTTTTAGAAATAGAAGGCTATCTTTTGCTGGCATTGGTTTTGAAAAGTCAAATCTTCTAGCATCAAAGTTATTTCGAGTAACCAATAAACTGATTTTCTTTTCTCTTTCTGCTAATAATGCGGGAATTACGCCAATAATTTGCGGATAATCCATTAATAAAGCTAAGGCTTCTTCTTCAATTTTCTCTTTACCAATCAAAGTGTTTAATAAATTTAATGAGCGTTCAACCTCTCGGTAATTATGAATTACCTTTTTCCAGTTAACAAAATAATCCCATGATTTAATTGTTTCTTTTAACGTAGCAATCAAATATGAGAAAACTTCATCATCACTATTACAATTCAAAATGTTTTTGAAAACTGGATTATTTTTCATTCTTTATTCTCCTTATGTTGATATACATCAAAAATTCTTTTATTAGCTAAAGAAATAAATTCTGGATTCTTTTCAATTCCGATGAATTGTCGGTCTAATTTGATAGCAGCCACTCCTGTTGTGCCGCTTCCCATAAACGGATCCAGAATCAGATCATTTTCCTTTGTTGAAGCAAGAATAATCCGCTCCAACAACTCCAAAGGCTTTTGAGTGGGATGTTTTCCAAAAATCTTTTCATTAGATTTTGGTGTTCCTATAGCCCAAACGCTTCTCATTTGCATATTAGGTTTCTTTAAGAAATCTGAAATAAATTCCCCATTTTTCATCAATTCATAATTGAAAGTATGTTTAGATTTTTTATCTTTTCTAGCCCAAATTAATGTTTCATGACTAGCCGTAAAATAACGACAAGACATATTTGGACTTGCATTTGGTTTGAACCACGAAATATCATTTAATATATGATATCCTAATAATTGCATAGCAAATCCACAAGAATATATGCTATGATAAGTACCAGAAACCCAAAGAGTACCATTTTCTTTTAATACACGTTTGCAAGCAGACAACCATTTTTTATGGAACTCAAAGTCAGCCTCAATACCATGACTTTCATCCCATTTTCCTTTATTTACAGAAGCAATTTTTCCATTTTTGCAAGTAATTCCACCATTTGAAAGCATATATGGAGGATCGGCAAAAATCATATCAAAAGTATTTTCTGGAATATTATCCAAAACTTTTAAGCAATCATCACAATACAACCGATAGTTTTTCATTATACGCCATAGTTAGTAATAAGTATTTCTCTGATTTCACTCCGCCCACTTGCATTAGAATTAATCAAACGCTTTGCGAGAACTCGATAAATATTATAATTTTTATATAAATTGTCAAAAAAAGGATCATCTCTTACATTAGTTGGATCGGAATTACTTAACATTTGTAAAGCTCCATATTGATGAACTTGATCAAAAACTTTTTTTAATCGAATCTGTTCGCTATCATTAAAACTTTCTACAGCATAAGTAGTAAATGAAGCACTATTTAAAGGTCTGTATGGAGGATCATAATATACAAATGTATTTTCATCAGCAAATTCTAAAGTTTTTGAAAAATCTGCCTGTAAAATTTCTGCTTTGGCTAATACATTAGAAACAGCCAGCAAATTGTTTTTATCAAGAATACGTGGATTTTTATAACTTCCTACTGGTACATTAAACAATCCCTTACTATTTACTCTGAATAAGCCATTGAAACAAGTTCTATTCAGAAAAATTGTTAATGCAGCCCTACGAATAAAAGATAAAGAATAATCATTTGCATTTATATCTTTATCAAATTGATTATACTCTGTACGCATTTGATAATAAAAATTCTTTTTATCATCAGAAGCAAAATAAGCATTTTGCATAGTATCAAGTTGTTCGATAAGTTCAATAACATTATATTTTATAACATTATAAAGTATAATTAATTCTGGATTAACATCAAACAAATATGCTTTTTCAAAATAATAAGAATTGGCTATATCAAAAAATACAGCTCCCCCGCCGACAAACGGCTCAATATATTTTTTTATAGCACCACAACGTAATTTATCAGGAAATTTTTCAGACAATTGTGACAATAACTGTCCTTTTCCACCTGCCCACTTTAAAACAGGATACGCAAATTTATTTTTATTATTTTGTAATGCTAATTCCGACATATTACCCTCGCAAAACATTTTAACAAGGTTCGGAAAAAATAGCAATATTTTTAGCCTAAATATCCAAACACATATAATAAAAACACCACCTAAAAAGGTGGCGTTTTTATTATGTGGTCGGGACTATAGGATTCGAACCTACGACATCTTGCTCCCAAAGCAAGCGCTCTACCAGGCTGAGCTAAGTCCCGAAGACGATGTATATTTAACAACAAAAAAAATGTTTTGCAACAACTTTTTTAATTTTTTTCAAATCAGCCCTTCGCTTCTAAAGCTAAAACATTCATTTTTTCCAATTATTAAATGATCCTGCAGTTTAATATTCACACTCTGCAATGCCGTATTTATTTGTTTTGTAATCAAAATATCCGCTTTTGAAGGCGTAACATTACCTGACGGATGATTATGCACCATAATAACACTTTTAGCACTGTTGAAAACTGCCGATTTCACCACCTCGGCAGGATGAATTGCCACATTATCGACTGTTCCGCGCTGTTGGACTTCTTCGCCGATAACCTGCAGCTTGGCATCAAGCAAAATCAGCATAAATTCTTCCCGCTTTTTATGAGCCAATTTCATACGGCAAAAATCGACCATTGCATCCCAATTTGAAATAACCGGCTTATCTGAAGCGCACAAATTTTGCCACGTCATACGCAAAGCCGCTTCTCTGATAATAGAAAAAAGCATAACCGTATTTTCTTTCAAACCGGAAAAACTCATCAACATATTGTCATCGGCTCCGATAACGGCGGCAAAACTTCCAAATTCATTAATCAGAGCTTTTGCCAACGGCTTTGTATCTTTGCGGGGAATAGCAAAAGTCAGCAAAAGCTCTAAAAATTCATAATCGGCCATATCTTTGCCTTGACCGCGTAAAAAACGTTCTTTTATGCGTTGCCTGTGTCCGATATAGTCTTTTTGTTCATCCATAATAGAGTCTTTATTTTTTATATGGAGGGCGATCCAGCCCTTTGGGAGAATATGTAAACACTTCATAACCATCTTTGGTAACGGCAAGAGAATGTTCAAATTGAGCAGAAAGAGTTTTATCGCGTGTAACCGCTGTCCAGCCGTTTGGCAAAATCAATCCGTCTTTACGCCCTATATTAATCATCGGTTCAATTGTAAAAATCATTCCCTCTTCCATAACAGGACCGGTTCCCTTTTTTCCGCAGTGCATAACGTTTGGGTTATCGTGAAAAACTTTTCCTACTCCGTGCCCACAAAACATATCAACAACCGAATAGCCGTATTTATGCGCATATTCTTCAATAACCGCGCCAATATCACCGAAATGCGCCCCAGGTTTTACCACATCTATGCCGCGCATCATACATTCATAAGTTACATCGCACAAACGTGTTGCCTTCAATTTTGGTTTTCCGGCATAGTACATACGGCTTGTATCGCCGAACCATCCGTCAACAATAACCGTTACGTCAATATTCAAAATGTCACCTTCGGACAATTTTTGTTCCGGACTCGGTATGCCGTGGCAAATAACATGATTGAGAGAAATACAAGTATATTTCGGATAGCCGTGATAATTAATGCAGGCCGAAATTCCGCCGTGTGAAGTTATATAATCATTGCACAAATTATCGAGATACTCCGTAGACACCCCCGGTTCCACATAATCCGTAATATAGTCTAAAACCTCTGCCGCCAAACGCCCTGCTTTGCGCATCCCCTCAAAATCTGACGGCTCATAAATGGTAATTCTGTCTTTATTTTTTCTGCTCACTTTCGGCCTCCATTAATTTCGGTTTATTACGCTACACCCTCATTATATTTTTTGCAACTGCAATCTTGAAGATACACAGCTGATAGCTATCTTTAAATTAAAGTATTTATTAAGGAAAGGCAAAGATTGATGAAAATAGATTTTTCAAAATTAATATATTGTTACATTATTGTATTTATTGCTATGGCCGCCGGCGGATATTACAATAACTTCGGTCTTGTTAATTGGTATGACGCTATTGAAAAACCTGAAATAACGCCTCCTAACAGCGTATTTCCTATTGTCTGGACAATTTTATACGCCTTAATTGCATTGGCGTTTTATCTTGCTTTTCACTTCGAAAAATCAGACAAAAAACGCCAGCGCCTGAACAGCTGGTTTTTGGGACTGATGTTTTTGCACATTGTTTGGAGCTATGCGTTTTTCTATACCGGCTATATAGCTATGGCGCTGATTGTCATTATCGCAATTGATATTCTCAGCTATATGATTTTAATGGCTTTTTGGTCTGTATCCGGCGTTTCGGCTCTGCTCTTCTTTCCATATTTTATTTGGATTTTATTTGCCACTTACCTCAACGCCGCTTTTATTAACCTCAACGGCTATATCATTGCTCTTTAATAATGATTTTTCGCTTGCTATTAACAGGTTTTTGCATTAAAAATGTGGGTTAGTTTTTAAGAGGCAAAAATAGAGGTTTAATAAAAGTTATGACTACAACGGTAAATGAGATTAGAAGCACTTTTCTTAATTATTTCGGCAAAAACGGACACAAAATCGTTCCGTCTTCGCCTTTGGTGCCCGATAATGACCCGACTTTAATGTTTACAAACTCCGGCATGGTTCAATTTAAGAATATTTTGGCCGGAAACGAAACCAGAGATTATACCCGTGCGACAACTGCGCAAAAATCAGTGCGCGCCGGCGGAAAACATAATGATTTGGACAGTGTCGGATACGATGTCCGCCACCACACGTTTTTTGAAATGCTGGGAAACTTTTCTTTCGGCGATTATTTTAAAGAAGGAGCTATTTCCTATGCTTGGGAACTTTTAACTAAAGAATTTGATATTCCTAAAGAAAAATTGGCTGTTACAATTTATCATAACGACGATGAAGCCTATAATCTGTGGAAAAAAATATCAGGTTTATCCGATGACCGCATTATCCGTATTGCCACCAAAGATAATTTTTGGCAAATGGGCGATACCGGTCCTTGCGGTCCATGTTCCGAAATCTTTTATGATCATGGCCCTGAAGTTTGGGGCGGTCTGCCCGGAACTCCTGAAGAAGACGGAGATCGTTTTATCGAAATTTGGAATTTGGTTTTCGATCAGTTTGAAGATTTGCCGGACGGTAGCCGCATCAATTTAAGAAAGCCCTCTATTGATACCGGTATGGGGTTGGAACGCATTGCCGCAATCTTGCAAGGCGTACATTCAAATTTTGATATTGATTTATTCCAAAATTTAATCAAAGCCATTGCTGATATTGCAAATTCAGATCCAAAAGGAAAATTGCAGGCTTCGCACAATGTTATCGCCGACCATATGCGCTCGGCCGCTTTTTTGATTGCCGATGGTGTTTTACCGTCCAATGAAGGCCGCGGTTACGTCTTGCGCCGCATTATGCGCCGCGCTATGCGTCATGTTCATTTACTGGGTGTAAACGAACCGATGATGTACAAATTGCTGCCTGCTTTGCAAAAAGAAATGGGCGAAGCCTATCCTGAACTTTACCGCGCTGAAGCTCTAATTACCGAAACCCTTAAAACCGAAGAAAGCAAATTTATCCGCACTCTTGAAAAAGGTCTTAAACTCCTTGATGATGAAACATCTTCAATGCAGGCAGGAGATACTCTCAAAGGCGAAACAGCTTTCAAACTGTATGATACTTATGGTTTTCCTCTTGATTTAACTCAAGATGCCTTAAAAGCAAAAGACATTCATGTCGATGTTGAAGGTTTTGACGCTGCAATGGAAAAACAACGCGCCGAAGCCCGCAAAAATTGGGCCGGCAGCGGTGACGAAGGTGTTGAAAAAATTTGGTTTGACGTTTTTGACAAACTCGGAAAAAGTGAATTTTTGGGCTATACTTGCACGAAAGCTGATGCCGAAATCAAAACTTTGGTTCAAAATTCACAAATCGTCGACAGCGTAAAAGATGGTGATTTTTATCTGGTTGCCAATCAGACTCCGTTTTATGGTGAATCCGGCGGACAAATCGGGGATATTGGTTTGATAAAAGGCAAAAACTTTACCGCTGAAGTTATCGACACCAAGAAAAAAATTGATGGTATGATTGTTCATGTCTGCAAAATGATTAAAGGCGAGGCAAAAGTTGGTGATTTTGCAAGTTTTGAAGTTGATGAAATCATCCGCAACAAAATTCGTGCCAATCACTCTGTCACTCACTTGCTGCACCGCGCTTTACGTGAAATTTTAGGCGAACATGTCACCCAAAAAGGTTCTATGGTCGCCGCCGATAGAGCACGTTTTGATATTTCACACCCAAAACAGATTACAAATGAAGAATTACGCCGCGCTGAAAATATGGTTAACGAAGCTGTTCGCCACAACTATAAATGCGTTACAAGAATTATGTCGCCTGACGAAGCCGTCAAAACAGGCGCTATGGCTCTGTTTGGTGAAAAATACGGCGATATGGTTCGTGTTGTCAGTATGGAAGATGGTGACGAAGTATTTTCACGCGAACTCTGCGGCGGTACTCATGTTAAAGCAACCGGTGATATCGGATATTTTAACATTATCGGCGAAACAGCCGTTGCTGCAGGTATCAGACGTATTGAATTTATGACAGGCAATTCTGCTGAAAAATTTGTTCAGGATGAAGAAGACAAATTGCACAGAATCAGCCACGCTTTGAAAACAAATGTTAATGATCTTGAAAACCGCATTAATCAGCTGTTGGAAGAAAAGAAAAAACTCGAAACCGATATTTTCAATTTGAAAAAATTCTTTGTAAGCAACAAAACTGCTGATAACAAAGAAAAAATAGAAGAAGTTAACGGTATTAAATTTGTTGCCAAAAAGTTGGAAAATATTCCGGCAAAAGAATTAAAAGCGTTTATTGATGAAATAAAACAACAAATCGGAAGCGGTGTTATCGCTTTATTCTCCAACAATGAAGGTAAAGTTTCGGCTGTTATCGGTGTAACCGATGATTTGACTGAAAAATATTCTGCAAACGTTATGGTAAAAACAATTGCTCCGTTTATCGGTGCCAATGGCGGCGGCGGAAGACCTGATTTGGCTCAAACCGGCGGATCCGATATAACCAAGCTGGATGAAGCCATTTCTGCTTTGAAACAAATTATATAAGTTTCATTAACTTAGCAAATACTAAAAACAGCACTAATATTATATTGGTGCTGTTTTGCTATTTAAAACTCAAATTTTACTTATTTCATCAACAGTTTTTCTCCTCCCCGTCATCGTTTTGGGCGAACTTATAAGCGTTCTTTCCGTCATTCCTTGTTTTTGAATACCCTTACAAATGCCCACTTCTCTTCCCATCATCCTCTTTTTGTATGCGCTCAAAATACTCCTCCCCCTCATTGTCATCGCTCGATTTTATGTTCAGCAATGTGGCTGCTTTTCCACTATGCGTCATCGCTCGATTTTATGTTCAGCAATGCGGCTGCTTTTCCCCTATGCGTCATCGCTCGATTTTGCGCTCTGCAAAATCGTCCAGCGATCTTCG
>UQMA01000021.1 GCA_900542055.1 uncultured Azospirillum sp.
AGAACCCCTTATAAGCTATCACCTACTCATTGTCAATAACTTTTTTAGCTTTTTTATTAAAAAAATCCATCGCACTTTCTTCACCCTGTTTTTACTCATTTTTTATCCTAACGTTCCCTCATTCCATACCATACTCGTCTTTAATTAAGGCAAAAACAGAACAGATTCGGAGCATTCATATATTCAAATACTCTAAAAACGCCTGACATCCTTCACAGATATCCTTATAGGTTTCATCAAAATTGCCAGTATACCATGGATCTCTGATATTGCGCGGGTGATTCGTAAAATCCAACAAACGATAGATTTTATGTTTGGCATCCATGCCGACCAACGACTGAATATCTTCAATATTACTGTCGTCCATTGCTAAAATATAATCAAAATGCATATAGTCTTGCGGACGGATTCGGCGAGAATAATGTTCCTCAAACGGTATCCCCATAGTTTTAAGCATCTCTTTAGTTCCGTAATGAATACCGGCATGGCACATTTCATTATAACTCTCCGTTGCAGCAGAATCTATTTCAAATTTATCCGCCAGCCCCTTTTCTGCCACCATTTGCTTTAACACAAACTCCGCCATCGGCGACCGGCAAATATTTCCCAAACACACAAAAAGAACTTTTATCATCTGAACCTTCCCATATATATAAGTATAATAATATGTTTGCACGCACCACTCCGCAATAAGAACTGTAATAAAAATGAATATTTATTTACGAGCAAAGTTTTTAAATTCGCGATTGTTTTGTTGCGCCAATTGTCTCAATTTGTTCTTTTGATTCTGCTTCACATACGGTATTTGTATTTTTTCTATTTTATTAGATAAAAACCATTCAACAAAACTATTTGCTGTCAATTTTTCCCCATCTTGCAAAGCAGCTTCGAACTTTTCTTGTTGAACTTGTTTAAAATACGCACGAAATGACGCATATTTCTGATCTTTAATATATGATTTTCGTTTAGCTTCTGAACGCATATGACATTCGATAACCGATTCAATTGTATCATTACGCATTTTGTTCCAATGTTCTCTATCTTCCGTCAGCATATCAGCAGCCCACGATAAAATCTGTTGCTGAAACTCTTTATTTTGGCACAGATTCTCATTATGCAAACACATTGCATCAAATTTTCTCAATGATTTAATTGGAATAATTTCCTTATACTTCATCTATACTCCCATATTAGCCATAAACAGTTTGTATAGTTAGGAGCTAAAAAAAACAACTCAAGGCTTTTGGTATTTTTACGTAGAATAAATGCAGCCAATTCTGCTATGTATTTTTAGTTTTGTTCTATATTATCTTTGAGATATTCTATTTTTCCGTCACTAATTTTGATATATCCTAATTTTTCAGCCAATTGACATCTCCCTTCGGCACAATCCTTTAAAACCGATATTTTTTCCATCTCCGGCAGAGCATACAAGCAGCCTAAATTTAAGCAGAAAAATAAAAATAATAAGATTTTTCCATATTTAAGATTAGACATACTTATTGCTGACATACAAATAACATTTAGATAAAAAGTATGTTCAATATTAATTAATTCTGTATCAAAATTATGATTCAGTGCATATAAATAATGCGCCGCGCAAAACACAAGAGAAAACAGCCATACTATCCAAAACAATCTTTTCATATTATTATCCTATGCTGTAAATACTTTTTATTGATGGGATTTGATATATGAAATATGGAATTGTTAAAAAGACAATAAACCAAAATATTATTTCCAACTTTTCAAGTTTTTGATATTTATTTTTCATAATAAACAAAAACTGCATTACATACAATATATTATATATTGTATCGGTACTTTCTTTAGCTGTATTCAAATCAGTGTAATCAGTGACATCAACAAAAAAAACATCAAAAGGTAAAAAAGCAATAAATCTTATTATAACTCCAAATACCAATAAAGAGTAAGCCATTTTATCCAATGTTTTTAAGATATTTATAATAAAAATATAAAATTTGTGCATTTTTACCTTTTTGATTGTATTTAATATAACTAAATATGTACTATAAAATAGTCTTTTGTCAATCAACTAATATTTGTAAAATGCACTATCTTCGTCGAGCTTCTTTTGGCAATAGATAATTACATTTCTCAATATCATCAACGGATAGTCCTTTAGCAATACCTATAGCATTATTTTTCAAGTCCTTAAGACTATCTTGAATAATATCCCAATTTGATCCATATTTTTTATCATTTATTTTTTCTTTTAAATCATATATTTCTTTTATAATTCCGGCTCCTGCAATTATTCCTGCCGATATAGGTCCATCATAAGAACCTATACAGCCGACATATTGATGTTTATTTACATCAGATATCGGCATAGGAGTTAGTCTCTGATTTTCGGCTTGCGCTAAACCAACAGAAGATTTATTTTCATAATTAGCTTTATTTGATTGTGTATATCCCAATCTTTCTCCGCCGTCGTACCCAAGATTATATAAACTGTTTGCAACTTTATCTAAACTCAATTTTTGAGCTATATTTCCAATATTATCAGAAAAGTGCTCAAATATACCTTTGCTATCATTTGGCATCGTTGGAGGAGTATCTCCATATAACTGGCGATAATTATATTCATCACTCTTATATAGATAATTTTGAATTTCATTTGCATATGGATTTGGTGAATTTTCACTTTCCACATCAATTTGTTTCATATCAGAAAACGTACTTGCTCCACGCGGATCCAAGTAATACCAATTACTTTGACCATTTTTAGGCGAAGCTCGATGCACCGGACGCTTACCAAACATCAATTCCCTTGTAAATTCCGCCATTATTTTTCCTTTCTGCTAAACTTAAAATTTTACATTTCAATAATAGTAAAAAGAAAAATATTTAACTATCCCCTACATCACGCAGAAATTAAGCTTTATCAAGCAGAAGCTTTTTTAAAACAGAATATAGATACAATAAAAGCGTATGACTGTTTGCCATACGCTTTTATTGGAAAAATTAAAGAATATATTTACGTGCTTCTTCCAACTCCTCCAACGTATCAATGTCTGCCGGAGCTTGAGCATTCAGCTTTAATTCGTTAACCAGTTTTGCACGGATAACCATACCGTTTTCAAGAGCCCGCAGCTGTTCCAAAGATTCTCTTTCTTCCAACACGCCGAGCGGCAATTTTACAATCTGCTGCAAAGACGAAGCTTTGTATACATAAATACCGATATGATGATAAAAATCGTGGTTGGTATATTTCTCTGGATTACGAATAAACGGAGCGGCAGCGCGGGTAAAATACAAACAACGCGCTTCTGTTTCACCGTCACGAAGCCCCATAACGATTTTTACATTATTCGGACTATTTATTTCTTCCTGCGTTTTAAACACCATACCAACTGTTGCAATATCACAATTTGTATCTTCGACAATTTTAATCAGCTGATTATTAATTTCTGGATTAACATTAATGGCATCGCCTTGAAAATTAACCACAATATCATATTTTGAACCAGAAGGATCTATTTCTTTCAGTGCGGCTGCAATTCTGTCTGTTCCTGAAGGCAATTTTGGATCTGTCAAGATAGCCTCAGCTCCAAATTTTTTACACTCATCGACAATTGACTGATCTCCGGCGGCAACGTAAACATCTCCTGGAACAAATTTTTTAACATTTTCATAAACACGCTGCAACAGAGTCTTACCATTAATCTCCAATAAAGGTTTATTGGGCAAACGAGTTGAAGCCATACGCACAGGAATCATCGTTACAATTTTTGACATTAAGTATCTCCCTTATAGTTCTTGCAAATATTTCCTGTATATACTATAACGACAGCAAAGAAAAGGACAAACAACTATGCAAGTGGATATTTTTGATTTTAATCTCGACCGCAGCCTTATAGCTTCACAGCCCGCAAACCCGCGCGACACATCTCGTTTGTTGGATCTCAGCGAAGAAGAGCGCATTGCCGACAGACATTTTTATGATTTGCCTGATATATTACGAGCCGGAGATTTATTAGTTTTTAACGACACCAAAGTTATTCCGGCGCGTTTATACGGGGCACGCGGTGAAGCAAAAGTTGAAGTAACTTTATACCGCCCTGTCGATGGCATTTGCTGGTGGTCTTTTATCAAAAATGCCAAACGTCTGCACGCCGGTGATAAAGTCTATTTTTATACCGATGACATCACGCCTGAAGAAAGCGACTTTTTTGCAGAAGTAATCGAAAAAAAGGACGATGACGGTGTTCTTATAAAATTCGCATGCGCTCCTGAAAAATTGGCTTCAAACCTGCAAAAATACGGATTAATGCCACTGCCGCCATATATTAAACGCGATAAACCTGCAAAAGGCGGTATTTGGGATAAATTTAACGATAAAGAAAACTATCAAACAATTTACGCTCATTATGAGGGAGCTGTCGCCGCTCCGACCGCTGGTCTGCATTTTACACCGCGCGTTTTTGAAGCACTTGAAAAAAAGGGCGTTGAAAAAGTTTTCATCACACTGCACGTGGGAGCCGGAACTTTTCTGCCCGTTAAAACCGATGACACCAAAGACCACAAAATGCACGCCGAATACGGAGAAATTTCGCCGGAAGCCTGTGAAGCCATTAATAAAGCAAAAAAAGAAGGGAGGAGAATAATAGCCGTAGGCACAACTTCATTACGGCTTTTGGAAAGTGCAGCCGATGATAACGGAGTTTTGCATCCTTTTGCAGGAAGTACTGACATTTTCATAACCCCAGGATACAAGTTTAAAATAATAGACATGATTATAACAAATTTTCACTTGCCGAAATCAACTTTGTTTATGCTGATTTGCGCCATTGCCGGTATTGACAGAATGAAAAAAGCTTATCAACATGCAATCGAGCAAAAATACCGCTTTTATTCATACGGCGACAGTTCGATTATAAAATGCGTAAACAAAATTTAAACTTCTCGCTGATAATATCCCATCGCGAAAGGATATGTTTTGCTAAAAAAATATTGCTACTACTTACGGCAAATTTTGCCCTTAATGCGAAATTCATGGCTGCCCTCTGCTCTGTTATTGGGAGCGGTATGTTTTTATATGCTTTTTGAAACACTGAACGAAAGCATGCAAAATATCTTGCACTCAGCATTTTGGATTATAAACTTATTATCAATTAGTTTACTTATAAAATTCAATCGCAATCGTCCGCTGTTTTTTATAATCATCATCACTCTTGCCTATTCAGCCGTAAACTATTTAAAATATACCCATGGCATTATATATTATCTCACTCCCGCTTATCTGAATTTGGCTTTTTTTACTGCCGCCGGATTGCTGTTTTTTTATTTTTTACCCAACCGCCCTTTATTCTCGGCAGACACCTTAAACTTTTTAATTATCATTTTTGCGGCTGTGTCATTAACCGAAAGCCTTAGTGCTTCACAAATAAAACTTGATTTCAGCCCGCTGATAAATTTTGGCTGCGGATTGCAAATTTTTGGATTATCAGTATTTTGGATTATTGTTTCCATTATGTTGTTTTTTGCTTCGTTGAAAGACAACATTTTAGACACTAGTTTAGCTTATGCCACCGTAAACGTGATGATCGGCTTTTATTTTTCCGCGCAATCATCTGCTTTGAGCCTATTTTTTGCCACAGCTTCATTAACCGTCTTATGCGGAATTTGCCGACATTTATTTTTTATTGCCAGAAAAGACACCGCCACAGGACTCGGCAACGGGCGCTCTTTTATTGTTGATGCCGCCAAACTGCCGCTTAAATATGGTCTAGGCATTATTTGCATAGACGATTACAAACATTTACTGCAAGCTTTCCGCAAGGGGGGAATTAACGACATTGTGCTAATGATAAGCAAAAAAATCACCGAAACGGAACCCGAGGCAATGCTTTATCGCTGTACGCCGGACGAATTTGTCATTCTTTTTCCAAATGCAGAAAAAGGAACATCTTTTAATCGTTTAGATGAAATCCGCCGCAGAATTGCAGCCTCCGAATTTATGTTAAATAAAGTAAAACGCCCGCTGAAAATAACTGTTTCATGCAGTATTGCCGATAAAAAACGCAGTGATGGCAATGTAAGTGATGTCTTTATCCGTGCACACAGGATTTTGCAAAAAACATACAAATTCACTCAAAACATCACTTCACAGGCTTAGCTGCAAAATGCCACAGCAGACATATTCCAAACAACAAAACCGGCAAAGATAATAATTGTCCCATAGTCAGCCAGTTGAAAAAGAACCCTAATTGTGCATCCGGCTGTCTGAAAAATTCCAATACTATTCTAAAAAAGCCATACAATATAACAAAAAGCGAAGAAACAACACCTTGACGCCGACGCACAGCAGGATAGCGCCATAATAAATTCAGAACGATAAATATTACTATTCCTTCAGCAAAAGCTTCATAAAGTTGTGATGGGTGGCGCGGCAAATATCCTCCGCTTGGAAATCTGACAGCCCATGGAACATCCGTAACCCGTCCCCACAATTCATCGTTAACAAAATTTGCTAACCTTCCTAAAAAAATACCAATCGGAGCAAATAAAGCAGCCAAATCTGTTAACAGCCAAAAACTGACTTTGCGGCTATAAGACATATAAAGCAGCCCCAAGACAGCTCCTAAAGCACCGCCGTGAAAAGACATTCCTCCATGCCAAAGAGCAAAAATCTGCCACGGATGCTCCCAGAAAAAATCACGCCCGTAAAACAGCACATATCCCAAACGCCCTCCGACTATAATTCCTATTGTCGTAAAAAATACAGCATCTTCAATTTGTTGTTTTTTTAAGTTCAAATCATATTTTGCAGCCATTTTTGAAATTAAAAACCACGCTGCAACAATTCCGCATAAATAGGCCATTGAATACCAACGCACAGCAAAACCGCCTATTGAAAAAAATATCGGCGATATTTCCGGAAATTCAAAACCTATCATTATTTTTCTCCTCAAGCATACAAATTGGTAAAGAGTATATTAATTTTGCACAACATATCCACATTAAAAAACAACAATATTATTTTGCAAATAATAATTTATTGTTTTTTATGTATTTTTTTATTTAGCAAAAAAATAAAAAATAAATCAAGTGGAAAACTTAAACCTGTAGATTGTAATTTACGACTCGATAATGTTATTTATAAAATGATTTTTTATTTTAGACCGCAATTAGGAGATTTTTATGAACTTAGCGGCAAACATTCCGGCAAAAGCCAACCCCATTGACGAAGTTGAAAGCTTTCTCAATGCTCATGCCTATGCAACGGAGCGCCGTGGACAGAACGAAGTTGTGGTTGAAGTTCAGGGAAAATGGAATGATATGCTGGTGTTTTTTTCTTTTGAAGAAAACATGCATTGTCTGCATATTTCCTGCTTAATGAATATTGAAAATCAGTTGAATGAAAAAAGTAAAATATTTGAATTGCTGGCTTTAATCAACGATGATTTGTGGGTTGGACATTTTTCCTATTGGACGGAACAAAAAATGCCGGTTTTTCGCCATTCGCTTTTTTATGACGAACAAAACCCTCTTTTTGACCGGCAAATTGCTCAAATTTTTGATATTGCCGTAAAAGAATGCGAAAGAATGTATCCTATTTTCAATGTAGTTTTAACCAAAGGCATGGACCCTGAATTAGCCTTATATCCGATTATGATGGAAACTGTCGGACAAGCATGAAATTTCATTACAAAAAAACTCCGTTATAAACGGAGTTTTTTATAAATCGCATCAACAGATTATCCCTGACAAGCTTTGAACTTCGGGTTTTTCTTGTTAATAATGAAAATCCGACCTTTACGACGAACAATTTTGCAGTCCTTATCGCGGTTTTTCTTTGATTTTAACGAACTAAACAACTTCATAACACATTCCTTTATCACAATGTTTTGCTGCAACTTATGATAAAAGTAACAATTTGTCAACCATATTTTTCGCAAACCTGTAAAGATTATTTGCAAACTAAATTATTTTCCTTATAATCAGTTCAAAATCACTTGAGGAGCAAAAATGAAAAAACTTTTGATATTTGCCATTGCTGCACTGAATGCACTGAACGCAAATGCGCAAATAAGCATTACCCCCAGCTATATCGAAGAAATGAAAGCCCTTGGCACTGTTTCAGGAACAGGTATGGCGTGTGGCGCCCCAAAATATGCCACTTTTGAAATGTTGGCGCGCGCTATATTGGTCACCAAAGCCGTCAGCGATAAAAATCAAGAAGAAGGCATGATTGCCTACAACACGGCAAAAGCCGATGCTTTTCTTTCCAAACAAGCCGACGGTCTGTTTAATTGTGATGAAATAAACGCCCGTTTCAACGAACAGAAAATATTCAAAACTACTCTTTACGGCGACGGCACAATAAAGATGTATGACGGAAAAGTTTTTTATCCGCGGCATGCCTATGACGCCACTTTGTTAAAAGATGATGAAAATGCCAACAGGCAAGACGCCGTTGAAATTTATAATGAAGCAAAACAACGCAGCAAAGGACGAAAAAAATCGGCAGTAAGCGAAGATGGACGCGCTCTTGTTCCGGAAACACAGCCGGCTGCCGCCCTGCCGCAAACAAACGCCGCGCGTCCTGTCAAATCTTCCGCAGTGCGTGCTTCTCAAACAAAAGCCAACGACAATGGCGGTATCCGCCATATCAGTAACAAACAACGCTAATTTAACATTTTTAGGAGCAAATATCGTTATGGCATCTTACCAATATATCTATGTCATGCAAAATCTTACAAAAGTTTTCCCCGGAGGAAAAGAACTGTTTAAGGGGATAACTTTATCTTTTTTCCCAGGAGCCAAAATCGGCGTGCTAGGCGTTAACGGCGCGGGAAAATCAACTTTGTTGAAAATTATGGCCGGTGTCGACAAAGAGTTCAACGGCGAAGCTTGGGCAGCTGACGGGGTAAAAGTCGGCTATCTTGAACAAGAACCGAAACTTGACCCTTCAAAAAATGTTATTGAAAATATTATGGACGGCTTGGGAGAAACACGCGATCTTCTTAAACGTTTTGAAGAAATATCCATGCGCTTTGCCGAACCGATGACCGATGACGAAATGAACGCCTTAATAGAAGAGCAAGGCGAATTGCAGGAAAAGATAGATGCCTGCAACGGCTGGGATCTGGAACGCAATGTAAAAATCGCCATGGATGCGCTGCGCTGTCCGCCGGCTGAAAGTGATGTAACAAAACTTTCCGGAGGTGAAAAACGCCGTGTGGCGCTTTGCCGCCTTTTGTTATCAAAACCTGATATGTTGCTGTTGGATGAGCCTACAAACCATTTGGACGCAGAATCTGTGGCATGGCTTGAAAAACATCTGCAAAATTATAGCGGAACCGTTGTTATGGTTACACACGATCGCTATTTTCTGGATAATGTTACCGGCTGGATTTTGGAACTTGACCGCGGACAGGGAATTCCTTATGAAGGCAACTATTCATCATGGTTAGAGCAAAAACAAAAACGCCTTGAACAAGAAGAAAAAGAAGAAAGCGCCCGCCAACGCACGCTTGCCAGCGAGCTGGAATGGATTCATAAAAACCCAAAAGCTCGTCAGGCAAAATCAAAAGCGCGTATTAATGCTTATGATGAATTGCTGCAAGCTTCGGCAAAAGACAAAATAACAACGGCAAACATCAATATTCCAATGACCGAACGTCTCGGCGATTTGGTTATTGAAGCCGAACATATTTCAAAAAGCTACGGCGACCGCATGTTAATTGATGACCTCTCCTTCAAAATTCCGAGAGGCGCCATCGTCGGCATTATCGGTCCCAACGGTGCAGGAAAAACAACTTTGTTCCGCATGATTACCGGACAGGAAAAACCGGACAGCGGCACAATTCGCATCGGTGAAACCGTAGATCTCGGCTATGTAGACCAAACCCGTGACGAACTTGACTCCGACAAAACCATCTGGCAGGAAATTTCAGACGGATTGGATATGATTACACTGGGCAAAAAAGAATTTCCATCGCGGGCTTATGTTGGACAATTCAACTTCAAAGGCACTGATCAACAGAAAAAAGTCGGACAGCTTTCCGGCGGTGAGCGCAACCGCGTCCATCTGGCTAAAATGCTGCGTAAAGGCGCCAATGTTATTTTATTGGATGAACCTACCAATGATTTGGATGTTGACACTCTGCGCTCCCTGGAAGAAGGAATTATGAACTATCCCGGGTGTGTGCTTGTTACTTCGCACGACAGATGGTTTCTTGACCGCCTGGCAACCCATATTTTAGCTTATGAAGGCGATAGCAAAGTTGTTTGGTTTGAAGGCAACTTTGAAGAATATGAAAAGGACAAACGCGCCCGTCTTGGCGAAGATGCCTGCAATCCGCACGCCATACGCTACAAACCATTGGTTCGCAAATAAAGCGCACAAAAAAAACACCTTCCGTTTTGAACGGGAGGTGTTTTTTTAATCAAGTTTCGATAGTTATTCGGTATAAACGATAATTTGACATCCCTGATCCGTTGTATGGCGGGATGATCCAAAACGGATATTTTACAGTATCGCAAGCACATTTATATTTGCCTCCGCAATTTCCATCGGTAGCAAAGCATACGCGCGCTTGGGCTTCAAACACGAAAATACAGCCGCACACCAATAAGCACGCCGCTGCCAAATAATTGCACAGTTTCTTCATGGCCTTTCCCTTTCTTGCCGTTACTCAACTTGTTACAATTAATTGCACATTTAAATGTAACAAAAAACGCCGCAAAAACCTTTGTTTTTGCAGCGTTTTTTAAAATTGTTCAAAATGATTATTTACATTGCCAATTTTCTTGCGCACGTCTGGCGCGGATAGCTTGTTTTGCCTCCTCAGGCAAACTTTTAAAGACCCTGTTGCGAATTGATGAAGACTTGCGCCCCCACTCCAAACGCCCCCACTCGCTTTCTTGATAAACAGGTTTCATTTTTTCCATAAGCAGAACTGCCTCACGATAGCGGGATCCATGCGGAAGTTTCAACAACACGGAAAAAGCTTTGTCATAGGCTTTTATCTGTTGCATATATGTTGAAAAGTTTTCTTTCTTATCAGCTCTTGCAACCATTTCTTCATAATAAGGACGCGCCAATTTTCCAACCAGTGACACAACCTGCGCATTATTACGTGAACGCAAAGTCATTTTTCTCAAAACTTTTTCGGCGTAGCTGTAATTTTCAGACGCACTTCCGTGGCTGACTGCTAAACATTGCAGCATAAAAGCAAGATTGCCGTCATTTTCAGTTTTATTTAAAGGAGATTCATTTACAAAAGCTTTTATATGTTTGCGCCATTTTTTATAATCGTCTTCAGGCATAGGCAGAGATGATAAATAGCCATAAGCATAACATACCGCCAATCTATCACCCAATATCGGCTGCTGTGGAAAAGTATCATACAATCCTTCAGCAATTGTGCGAATATCACGTTGATTTGTGGAAATTGAATTTTTATCCTGAGTTCCCTGCCGCTCTTTGGCATACTGAATCCAAAAATCGCGCATTTCCTGTTTATATTCCGCAAAAGTTTTATCGGCCATTACACATCTCACCGTTATAAATCTTTAACCATTTTGGCAAAAGTAATGCCGTTTTCTTCAAAAATATCACCTTCCGCCCTAAAACCAAGTTTTTCATAAAAGTGAACGACAGACAACATCGCATGCATTATTAACCGTGAATATCCTGCTTCTTTTGCCCGTTTTTCAGCATAAGCAATCATCTGATGCCCTATGCCTTCGCGTTGATATTTTCCGTCAACAGCAACTTGCATCATACGTATTTCTTTATCATTAAGAGGAACCATCATTAAACCGCCGACTAATTTATCATCCAAACTTTCGACACACCCGATATGCAAATATCCGATTTCTTTTTGCCGATAACTGTCAAGAAATTTTAATCCCAAAGGCTCAAGCAGCACTTTATAACGCAGCTCCACAAGCTCGTCATAACGAGCTGAACCAAAGTCAATATCAATCATTTTTTTCATTTGGCACCTCCTAATGCTTTAGGATATATATTTATTATGTACCATATTTCACCGTCATAATCAATAATATATTGCTTTAGGCGTTTTTTTATTCTATTTATGAAGAACTTAATATTAAATTTTTACGGAAAAGATATGGCTCACGATTTGAATTTGATACGCAACTTTGCAATAATTGCCCACATTGATCATGGAAAATCTACTCTTGCAGACAGACTTATTGAATATTGCGGAGGTCTGACTTCACGCGAAATGCAGGATCAGGTTTTAGATTCGATGGATATTGAACGAGAACGAGGCATTACCATCAAAGCACAAACCGTACGCTTAAAGTATCATGCAAAAGACGGAAAAGATTATCAGCTGAACCTTATGGACACCCCAGGACACGTTGACTTTTCTTACGAAGTCAGCCGTTCTTTGGCTTCATGTGAAGGTTCGGTTTTAGTTGTCGATGCCACTCAGGGAGTTGAGGCTCAAACCTTAGCCAATGTTTATTTGGCTATTAATAACAACCACGAAATTGTTCCTGTCTTAAATAAAGTTGATTTACCTTCAGCAGAACCCGAAAAAGTGCGCCAGCAAATCGAAGACGTTATTGGTTTGGACGCTTCAAACGCTGTTGAAACATCAGGAAAAACCGGACTTGGCGTTCCTGAACTTTTAGAAGCCATTGTAACCAGACTGCCTGCTCCGCGAGGCGATGAAAATGCTCCGCTGAAAGCACTATTAATTGACAGTTGGTATGACAGTTATCTCGGCGTGATTATTTTGGTGCGTATTCATGACGGCGTTATCCGCAAAAAGCAACAAATCCGCATGATGTCGAACAATGCGGTTTATCAAATTGATAAAGTGGGAATTTTCACCCCTAAAATGCAAGATACAGATGCTTTATACCCTGGGGAAATCGGCTTTATCACTGCCAGCATCAAAAGCGTGAGCGACTGCCATATTGGCGATACAATCACTGATAACAAAGCTCCATGCACAACGCCTTTACATGGTTTTAAACCTTCAATACCGGTAGTGTTTTGTTCTATATTTCCGGTCGACAGCAGCCAATACGACAATTTGAAAGACGCATTGGCCAAATTGCGCCTCAATGACGCGAGCATTGATTATCAAAATGAAAACTCTGCTGCTCTTGGTCTGGGATTTCGCTGCGGTTTTCTCGGACTTTTGCATATGGAAATTATTCAAGAACGTTTAGGACGCGAATTTGATCTTGACTTAATTACCACGGCGCCATCGGTTGCCTATAACATCAATTTGACAGACGGCAGCCAAATAACTTTGCACAATCCTGCAGATATGCCTGATTTGTCAACAGTAGTTTCTATTGAAGAACCTGTTGTTAAAGCCACAATTTTAGTCCCCGACGAATATTTGGGCGCAGTTTTAAAACTTTGCAACGACCGCCGCGGCGAACAGGAAGAATTAACCTATGTCGGCAATCGCGCTATGGCCGTCTATAAAATTCCGCTGAATGAAATTGTTTTTGATTTTTATGACAGATTAAAATCAATCACCAGCGGTTATGCAAGTTTTGATTATGAAATTATCGGACACCAAATTTCTGACTTGGTAAAAGTTCAAATTTTGATAAATGAAGAGCCGGTTGACGCTTTGGCATTTTTGTGTCACAGACAAGAAGCTGAATCCCGCGGACGGCAAATCTGCGAACGGCTTAAAGATTTAATTCCGCGGCATTTGTTCAAAATTCCGATTCAAGCAGCTATCGGCGGAAGAGTTATTGCCCGCGAAACAATTTCGGCGTTACGCAAGGACGTAACCGCAAAATGCTACGGCGGTGATATTACCCGTAAGCGCAAATTGTTAGACAAACAGAAAAAAGGAAAATTGCGTATGCGGCAATTCGGTAAAGTTGAAATTCCGCAATCCGCCTTTATTGAGGCTTTGCGTATCGGTGATCAATAACCCAAACTTAAAAACGAGTGAATCTTATATTCACTCGTTTTTTATATTAGTTCACCATTATACCGCCCCCATAAAATATGGAGAATGCGGAAAATAATAAGAAACGAGAGAAAAAATTTTTGAGTGTACATAAACGTACATGATGAAATTTTTTACTCGATATTTCTGTATTAGTTCACCATTATACCGCTACCATAAAATATGGAGAATGCGGGAAATAATAAGAAACGAGAGAAAAAATTTTTGAGTGTACATAAACGTACATGATAAAATTTTTTACTCGATGTTTCTGTATTAGTTCACCATTATACATATTTTATTTAATACGGTTTTTTAATTTATTCCACCCAGTATTCTGCCTTTTCAGCTCTTCTTCCTGCTTTTTAACATTGGCAGTGGCTTTTGCTTCCCATTTGCGAATTGGCTCGCTGTTTTTATTTATCATTTTACGCTGTTGCTCATTTTGAATTATTCCTATTGGCAAAACCTGATTAAGCAAGGCTGGAGAAATAAATTCTTCATGTTTGGTTTGAAGATTGGTTACCAATACATCTATAAGTTCTGCCGAAGGTTTATAATTAAACGCATTTAGCTGTCCTGCATAAAACACAACCAAAGCATGGCACGGCGATGAAAATAAAACATCAGTATAATCAACACCGCGGACATAGCGCAAAATAATTTTCGGCTGAATCAAACATTGTTCGGCGTTGTCAAAATCAACTCCATTTGTTTCGGCAAAAAAATTCTGATTTAACACATCACGAACTTCGTTATTAAGCATACCGCAAAATCCTCTGATTGGAAACCCATCTAAAGTGTAGCCTTTATATTCATTATCCTGAGGAAAAACTTCATAACAAAAGACTTGTTCGGCTTCAAATATATTTTTCATTGCCACAGCACCGACTTCATCAACAAAACGGCTGTTAGGCTGCAAAGTATCTTCTTCCTGATTTGGGCGTTTCCATGCGTTTTCAGCCTGTCCGAAAGATTGTATTCCTTCTGTCGCGCTTTGAGCGTAAACTGTCTGAAAAGGCAAAACTGCCGCAAATAAACCTGCCAGCCAACCTTTATAACACATTTTTTGTTCTCCTCAGTAAATAGAATAAATAAAATTATAATTTATTGTCGCAACTTGACAAGATAAATCAATCTTCCTGTTGTTCATCATCTGTTTGCACGCTCGAATCTATGGCGTATCCCGTAGCACGCACAGTGCGGATATAATCCGGTCCGTATTCATTTAATGATTTACGCAAGCGCCGGATATGAACATCGACAGTTCGGGATTCTACATAAATATTATTTCCCCACACATTTTTCAGTAAAAACTCGCGGGAAAAGACCTTCCCCGGAGTTTCCATCAACATTTTAAGCAAACGAAATTCCGTTGGGCCGAGATGAATATACTTATCACCGCGAAAGACTTTTCTTTCAGCCAAATCCATTCTTATATCTTCAAAAACATATTCTTTCTGCGACATAAGCTCGGGAGCGCGGCGCAAATTTGTTTTAACGCGCGCCATAAGCTCCGGCACGGAAAAAGGTTTTGTAACATAATCATCAGCACCGGCTGTCAAACCTTTTATTTTATCTTCTTCTTCACCTTTAGCCGTCAGCATAATTATCGGAATATCTTTTATATCGGGTTTATTGCGTATCATTTTACAAATTTCTATACCCGAAAGCTCAGGCAGCATCCAATCCAACAAAATAACCGAAGGACAATATTTTTCAACCGCTGCCATAGCCTTGCTTCCGACTGTTTCCCAAACAACATCGTATCCTTCTTTTTCGAGATTGTATTTAAGCAAAAGTCCCAATGCTTCTTCGTCTTCAATCACCATAACTGTGGTCATAAGATGTTCTCCTGATTTTTAAGAGCCGCAATATTGCCTGCATAGTCAGGTGTTTTAAACACGGAACTTCCGGCAACAAGCACATCGGCTCCTGAATTTTTGCATTGCATAGCCGTTGCAGGCGTAATTCCTCCATCAACTTCTATTAAAATATTATGCTGAACAATATTTTTACGAATTTCAGAAATTTTTTGCAACTGGTCCGGCATAAAACTTTGTCCGCCGAACCCCGGATTTACGGTCATAACCAAGACCACATCCAACAGAGGCAAAAAAGGAATTATTTTTTCAGCCGATGTTTGCGGACATAATGACAAACCGGCTTTTTTACCAAACTTTCGGATTAAACTTAGGATTGAAGCAACATCGGAACAAGCTTCAAAATGAACGGTAATAATATCTGAGCCGGCAGCTGCGAACCATGGTATCATTTTTTCGGGATTTTCAACCATCAGATGAGTATCAAAAGGCAATCGCGAAAAAGGGCGCAAAGCTTTTATAATTTGCGGTCCAAAAGTCAAATTAGGTACAAAATGCCCGTCCATAACATCAAGATGCAGCCAATCGGCACCAGCAGCGGTCAATTTTTTGACCTCATCGCGCAAACACCCGAAATCAGCTGATAATAAGCTCGGCGATACAAGCACATTCATTCTCCCTTTATTAATAATACTCATAAAGTATATAGATGATACATTGATTTTTCTTTAATAGCAATTATTTAAAATTTCAATTTCAACATATTGCAAGGAGAAAAAAATGGGACAAATCGCACAAAAAATCAGCAAAGTTGACCGAGAAAAACTTTTGGACATATTAAATCAGGCCTATGCCGAAGAATGGTTAGCTTATTATCAATATTGGATAGGCAGCCAAATTATCAGCGGTCCGATGCGCGTAACAGTTCAGGAAGAATTTATGAAACATGCAAATGAAGAACTTGAACATGCCCAAATATTGGCAACGCGTATTATTCAGTTAGGAGGAACACCTTTGTTAAATCCGGCAGAGTGGAGCAAATACGCCCGTTGCGGGTATGATGCGCCGCATGACGATTTTATTATGTCCTTATTACAACAAAACTTGGATTCCGAGCGCTGCGCCATTAATCGTTATCAGCAAATTTGCGAAATCTGCTTTGGAAAAGATTTTGAAACTTTTAAAATTTCACAGAAAATTCTTCATGAAGAACTTGATCATGAGCAAGATTGGGAAGATTTTATTAATGATTTAAAAAAAGGAGCAAAATTTTTTCAAACACAGTTAGCTTAAAAAGTTTGTTGACAAATTAAACAAAAATTGTAATATATGACAAAACAAAGAACAAAACTTTTGTTTTCTCCCTAATATATCGCAACTCCAAATAATTAGTTTTAGGGAAAAGAAAGATGCCGACCAAGCCAATATCGGCATCTTTTTTTAGGCTTAAATCATAAAAAAAGACCGCTGAAAAGCGGCCTTTTTTTTCCGTAATGCAAAATGCAATTATAATTCACCTGCGGCATAACGTTTTGCCATTTCCGACATCGGAATAACTTTGATTTTGTCAGCATTTCCAGCTGCACCGAATGCAATATAACGAGCTTCGCAAACTTTCTGCATTTCTTCAATTGCAGGTTTAAGATATTTACGAGGATCGAATTCTTTTGGATTTTCAGCAAACAATTTACGAATTGCACCGGTAATAGCCATACGGCAATCGGTATCGACATTAACTTTGCGAACACCTGATTTAATACCACGGACAATTTCTTCTACCGGAACGCCAAAAGTCTGAGGAATAGCACCGCCATAGGCATTGATTAAATCCTGCAATTCCTGCGGAACAGAAGAAGAACCGTGCATAACCATGTGGGTATTCGGTAATTTTTGATGAATTTTTTCAATAACGTCAATCGCCAAAATATCTCCGGTGGGTTTACGAGTAAATTTATAAGCACCGTGAGATGTTCCAACAGCAACAGCCAAAGCATCAAGCTTTGTTTCGGCAACAAAACGAGCAGCTTCATCAGGATCGGTGACCAAACGTTTTTTATCAATAGTACCTTCTGCACCATGACCATCTTCTTTATCGCCTTTACCTGTTTCAAGAGAGCCGATAACCCCGAGTTCACCTTCAACTGATGCACCTACGGCATGAGCACGGGCTACAACTTCTTTGGTTACATTAACATTATATTCAAAAGATGACGGGGTTTTTCCGTCTGCTTCCAAAGAACCATCCATCATAACTGAAGAATATCCGTTAACAATAGCTGACTGACAGATATTAACCGACGCGCCGTGATCCTGATGGAGGCAAATCGGCAATTCCGGAAACATTTCAATTCCAGCGGCAACCATGTGACGAATCATAGGATCTCCGGCAAATTTGCGAGCACCGGTAGAAGTTTGCAAAATGACCGGAGCATTAACCTTGCGGGCAGCTTGCAAAACGGCAATAATTTGTTCCATATCGTTAACATTAAAAGCAGGAACGCCATAATTATTTTCAGCGGCGTGATCGAGAATTTGGCGCATTGTAACTAAAGGCATTTATTTTCTCCTTAAAAAATTTTCCACTGCGTCAAAGTATATCCTGACTCGTTTTTTTGCAAGTTTTTTATTTTATGCTGGAAAAATTCAAAAAACGGGATTATACTTTTTGTCAAGAAAGGACAAAAAATGGGAAAGATAAAAGATAAGCTGGATAAATACAAATGGTGGTTTTGCGGAGCAGTTGTTTGCGGAACTTGTTTATATCTCGCAAATACCAGTGAATTTAAGAAAGAACAGCCTAAAAAAGGCAATACCCAAATTGTTAACCCGAGAGTAAATAAAGGTATCTTGTCCACTCCCGAAAATCTTGAAGATAAAACAAAACTTATCGGTTATTCCATGACTGACGCTTTCAAATATGGTGTTATCAACAGCATAAACGATTATACCAAACAAGCGCCTTATAAAAAAGACACCGTTAATTTTTCTGGTGATTTCAATCAGCTTATAACTTATGGCTATTATCAGAAAATAAACGGCAAAAAACATGTGGTTATCAGCCATATCAACCCTGATACGCTTTCTATTCCAAACGCTTCGCCTTTTATGAAACGGATGATTGTAAGTTTTGCCAAATATCATAATGATGAAAATGAAGTAAGCAAAATCAAAGCTCATGAATTTTGGCACCAAAACAATGATCCGGATATTGTAAACGGCGCTGACATTCAATTAAAAGACAAAACCACCCGCGGTATTTTTGACTATAATATGTCTGCTGAAGAATACGCAACATTGATTGGACACGACGAAATGTCATGCCGTATCAACGGATTGCTCAGCTTACGCGAACAATACAAAAAAAATATGAATCTCAGCATCTTCAAAGGAGAATATAAATTTTACGGCGATGCCGTCCGCAGTGGACAAATAAATCCTCTCAGCAGCGACAGTATCCAAAATCGAAGCGAACAGCTCTTTATTGTTTCGGCAATACATGACCAATGGGAAACAACTAACAAGTACAATTACGAAGATTATACAGTTGCCAAGCTCAATGAACATAAGCCTATGGATGAAAACCGGAAAAATGAATACAATGACGCGCTGAACCACGCCTATACATTCATTTGGGATGGGAAATTGGTCAATATGAATTTTATATCCGATTCCACTTTGTCTGAAATTGAATTAACGGAAAGAGAACAAGAAGCCGTGAAACAACGTCAAGCTTTGGAAAAATGCACACAAAATAAAGAAGAACATAATCAAAATAAAGAAACAGAGCTTTCACTTATTCAAGCAAAAGCTCTGCAACAAGCCAAATACAGCCGATAATCAGCAATATTTTGCAACTTTATCGGCAATAGCTTCCGGTGTAATTCCGAAATGTTTATAAATCTCTCCGGCCGGACCTGATGCTCCAAATCCATCGATTCCAATGATTTCGCCTTTTCCATTCAGATATTTATTCCACCCAAATGGTGAAGCGGCTTCAACCACAATTCGAGGAGCATTGCCTAAAACCTGTTGGCGATATTTTTCTTCTTGAGCGTCAAACAACTCTGTACACGGCATGGAAACCACAGCAGTTTCAATACCTTTTTCACGCAGCAAAGATTGTGCGGCAACAGCTGTCGAAACTTCAGAACCTGTTGCAATAATCGTTGCTTTGCGTTCAGCGCCATTCTGAGTATTGGAAATGACATAACCACCTTTAGCACTCAAATTTTCTGAACAGTCACGGCGTAAAGTAGGCAATCCCTGACGCGACAAAGCCAACAAACTGGGTTTGTTTTCCGTAGTAATTGCCAATTGCCATGCTTCCGCCGTTTCAACCACATCACACGGTCTAAACATAAGCACATTAGGCATTGCCCTGTATGAAGCCAAATGTTCAACAGGTTGATGGGTCGGTCCGTCTTCGCCAACCCCGATAGAGTCATGAGTTAAAACATAAATAACCCGCAATCCCATCAATGCCGACAATCTGATTGACGGACGCATATAATCTGAAAAAACAAAAAATGTGCCGCCATAAGGAATAATTCCGCCATGCAAAGCCATACCATTCATAATCGCCGCCATAGCATGTTCACGAATACCATACATAACATTGTTTCCGCTATAATCTTGCGAAGTAATTGTCTGCATGCCTTTGACAAAAGTAAGATTGGAAGCTGCCAAATCGGCAGAGCCGCCAACAATTTCAGGCACAGCGGGAACAATCTTTTCCAAGCACATTTGCGAAGCTTTACGGGTTGCTACTTTTGTTTTTTCATCAATAGCCTGCTGTTTTAAAGCGTTTAAGGCTTTATCCCAGTCCTTTGGCAAAACATTTGCAGTTATATCGCAAAATTCTTTATTATTTTCCGCAGCCGACAACCAGCGCTTATATTCGTTTTTATTTTTTTTGCCAGCTTCACGCCAAGCGTTAAGGACTTCTTCGGGAACTTCAAAAGCACCATAAGTCCAACCTGATTTTTCGCGCATTGCAGCCAATTCTTCTTCACCCAAAGGCGAACCATGACAAGCCGAAGTTCCGCTTTTGGTAGGAGCACCAAAACCGATTGTTGTTTTGCAGGCAATCAATGTCGGTTTTTCGGATTTTTGTGCCTTAATTATTGCTTGTGCAATATCTTCCTGATTTTGTCCGTCAACTTCAAGAACATTCCAGCCAGCCGCCAGAAAACGCTTAACCTGATCAACAGAACTTGCTTTGTCTACTGTGCCGTCAATGGTGATATTGTTATTATCCCAAAAAACAATTAATTTATTTAGTTTCCAGTGCCCTGCCAAAGAAATAGCTTCTTCGGAAATTCCTTCCATCAGACA
This sequence comes from uncultured Azospirillum sp., assembly GCA_900542055.1. GTDB lineage: Bacteria > Pseudomonadota > Alphaproteobacteria > RF32 > CAG-239 > JAFUYI01. The sequence continues at coordinate 21,092 of UQMA01000021.1, forward strand.
CCCGTCACCGGCAATAACATAGGTATAATGATTGCAAAGTTCATCGCCGAAACGGGCGTTTAATTTTCGTTCAGCCAAAGCCATGCCAACTGCTGAAGTAATGCCCTGTCCCAACGGACCCGTTGTCATATCAATTCCGGACAAATGCTTATATTCTGGATGCCCTGCTGTTTTGGAGCCGAATTGGCGGAAATTTTTAATATCATCAATACTGATATCGGGATATCCAAGCAAATAGAGTACGGAATAAAGCAGCATAGAGCCATGTCCGGCGGACAAAACAAAACGGTCACGGTCGAACCAACGGGCATCTTCAGGATTTAGTTTAATAAAACGGGTAAATAAAACAGTTGCCACATCAGCCATACCCAAAGGCATTCCAGGATGACCGGAATTAGATTTATTTATGGCATCAGCTGTCAAAAAACGAATAGAATCCGCCATTTTTGACGATAATTCACTATGATTGTAACTCATCAGAAATTTCTCCCGCTAAAAGTTCAAACCTTGTTTTTGGTTATATATGTATTGTTTTTTGGTCAGAGCCATTTCAAGATTGATTTGATACCCCGGCTCATCATTCGGAATACGAACCTCGATTTCATCTCCCGTGACCAAAACTTTTTCACCGCGCTTTTCTATTTCCGTACGGAAAGAATGCGGTTGGCGCCCCATCAGCTTATTAATATTATAACTGGTGTTGGCATAATATGAAATTTCAACATTTTTTCCTGCAATTTCAGAATAACGCACTACTTCAAAAATAGGAGCGATGACCGCCACTGTTTGTTCTGTTTTAGCATTATATCGGCAATAGCCTTCAAATCCGACTATTTCAACTTTATACTGAATATCCTGTCCGTAAAAACGGGTTACATGGCTATATGCCGGCGTAATTACAACATTGGGACAATAACGAATAATTTTATCATTTCCAGCACAAGCTGCCGTCAACATTAAAACTGCGGCAATTAAAGTTTTTTTCAACATCAATTTTTCCTTAAAACGTTAAAATATATTAAGACTATAAAAGGAGATAGCTGTTTTGTAAATAAGCAGCTGCTTTCTATCAACATTCATAATCAAAACGGGCTACTAATTCACTGTGTTTTGAATATATAAACTGATCGACCATGGTAACGGAACGAAGCTTATAGCCTCCGGTAATCAAAATATCGGCATCACGAACAAAACTGTGAGGATTGCAGGAAACAGCAACGATTCTTTTGGGTTTTAAATCATCTTTTAAAGCGGCAATAGCCATTGCCTGCTCTTTTGCGCCGGCGCGCGGAGGGTCAAAAACAACAGCGGCATAGTTTTCTAGTTCTTTTCCGGCTAAAGGATATTTAAATAAATTTCTATTAAGAACTTCCACATTTGCAATCATTTGACGATTGAGAGAAGCTCTAAATCCATCCAAAAGTTCTTCAGATGAATCAACAGCCACAACTTTAACATCAGGCAAAGCAGATAAAGCATACGAAAAAGTTCCGACACCGCAGAACAAATCCGCCACCGTTCCTTGCACGGAACCTATATTATGCAACACCAATTTTACCAGTGTCTGTTCTCCTGCTTTTGAGGGCTGCAAAAATGTTCCGGCCGGAATATAAACTTCGCGTTCAGCGATTTTTAAATAAGGTTTGATTTTTTCCATAATTGTTTCGGGATGATGATTAACGCTTTGCCTATGCGACACACGGATAATTTCATCCTGCGCCGAAACTTTTTCAAAAATAATTTGCCGCAATTCCAAATTCAGCTCGTACGGAAATTCCAGAACCACATCCAAACCATTATCAGCTTCGGTTATCCATACATCTCCGCTTTCGATTTTAAAAACCAGCGGCTTTCCTTTCCTGCCTCGTTCACAGCATTGAACCGAAACAATTTCTTCTAATAATGACCTTATAAAACCCAAATTGCGGTTTATTCGCTCGGTTAATAAATTACAATTATCTATATTGATTATTTCATTGCTTTTTGCGGCATTGAAACCAAAAACTAAATGCCCCTTGTGCCGCGCAAAAGTCAGACTGGCCCGACGGCGGCTTCCATCTTGAATAAAAACAGGTTCTTCAAATTTAAAATCTTGTCGGGTAATGAGCTGCAGTACATTTTTTACTTGTTTAACCTTTTGCTGCTGATAATCAATTAATGACAAATCACGAAAAGCGCAACCGCCACAGATACCGCTGAAACCACAGCTCATTACTGTAAATCCCCCAATCTACCACCGACATTGCCCTTAATGTAAATCAATTTAGTTAAAATATAATAAAAATAAAAAAAAAGATGATTATTTAAAAAATATGCTATAAAATAAGAATTATTTTTAAGGATAAAGGCGAAATGAAGCAAAAATTTCCAAAGCATTTAAGCTATAACTACAAACTTCCGATTGACAGTTTGCCCGCCCGCGCAAATGACAGACTGAGCCTAACAGTTATTTTATCGGCTGTTTTTATCGGATTTATAATGTTTTTACTCGGCATTTTCGAACTTAACAACAGCTTGTATGATGCCAAAGCCGAAACCATATACAAATTGGCAAAAGATTTTAAGCAACCGCTGATCAGCCATACATTTGCCGATTATACATTTATAATTTTGGGATTGGGAATCATAGCCGGCGCGATTATCGCCCACATTCGCTACAAAAAAATATTTTTTGACGGCAGAATTTTTAACGTCGATTTCAAAGGCGTTTTCGGCGAAGTCGAAATGTTCAGCGAAAACCTGCGTAATTACCGCGGAGTTAGAATGCGTATTGAATTTTTCCAATTCGGCATAGTGAACAAAAACAAATACATAATTGAACTTGAACATATAGACCCGGGGAAGACCATACCTTTATATATTTCAACAGATGGCAGCGGCATATATGATATTTGGCATTATTATGCAAAACGACTTGAAAAACCGACAATAATGGATACTGATGAAGGTCTGAAAGTTATTGATACCCCTGATTTAAATAAAAATTTGAAAAACTACATTCTCTCAAATGGATTGGAAACAAATTACACGGTTATTCCGCCTTTGCCGAAAGTTTTCAAATATGCTCAAAGAAGTGATAAAACCGTTTTAAGCAGCAAAAAAGCTTTTTGGGATATTTTAAGCGTGATTGTTTCCGTTTGGTTGCTGTTTTACACTTTAATATTGGGAGCCGCTTTGTATAACTATACAAAGATTCTTAAAATGGTGGGGTCGGCATGGAAATTTAACAGCTGTCTGGTTCTAGCCTCTGTAATCTTGATACTTTGCCTGCTTTGGCTTTTCCGTAGAGAAAAAATAGTTATAAAGAGCAACCGAATTATATTGATTTACAAATTCTTGCTGCTATCACGCAAAAATCAAGATGTGGAAATTGATCATATCAAAGAAATAGAAATCATGAGTAATCCGGTTAACAATCGTTATTATTTGGCCATTATCACCCAACATAGCATAGCCGCTTTCGGAACCAAAATGCCTCTTGAGGATTTGCGTTGGGTTAAAAAATTTCTCATTCACGAAATTTTGAGATAAATTTTGATTGATAAGCGCAGCAATTAAGCTATATAAGTAAAAATAAAAACTAATTAGAAGGTAAACCGATGAAAAAAAACGAAGAATATACAATGCAAGATGCTTTTATCCGTGAAGTTGATGAAGATTTAAAAAATGAATCAATGAAAAAATTGTGGGATAAATACGGTTTGTTTGTCCTTTTAATCGTTATTGTTTCTTTAACCGTAGCCGTTAGCTACGAATCGATAAAAAGCTGGTATATAAAACGCGCCGAAAACCGCACTGAAGGCTATGCCGTAGCTTTAAGCATGCAAAACCAAGGATTATTTGACGACAGTCTTGAAGCCCTAGACTTGATTATCAATCAAAAAATGGGAACTTATGCTGAATTAGCTGAAATGCAAAAAGCCAACATTCTTTTAGAACAAAACAAAGAAAAAGAAGCTTTGGCTCTGCTGGAAAAAATAGCCAATGATAAAAGCCGCAGCCAGCAGTTGCGCGACACAGCATTAATCAAACTTGCTTCTTACCGTCAGGACGGCGCAACTTTTGAAGAAATGTCTGAATTGCTCAGCTCCATCACAAAGTCAAAAGATAATGCGTGGTATGCTGTTGCCGAAGATATGTTAGCCACAATTTTGCTGCGTGACGGCAATATCGAACAGGCAAAAGAAATTTACAATGCATTGCTTGAGAACCAAGACACTCCGGATGACTTGAAAAACCGCATCAAAGATATTTTATCAGTGTTATAGGAAATAAAGAGAAATGTTGTTACGCAAAAAAACGGCTTGGATTATTGCCTCGGTAATCGTTTTATTCGGTTGTGGCAAAGAAAAATTGGTTATTGACGGACAAAGGATTCCCGTATTGGATAAACCTGAAACTATTGCTGCAGATTACATGAAAGGTGACATAAAAATTTCACTGCCGACTCCTCAAAAAAATTATGAATGGACGCAAACCGGCGGAAATTCCGAACACAATGCCGAGCATATTGCCAGTAACGACGAGTTAAAAGAGATTTGGTCACAAAGCTTTGGAAATGGAAACTCCAAACGCGATTATTTAATAGCCGCTCCGATTATTGCCGATAATAAAGTTTTTGCCATTGACGCCGATGCCGTTGTCAGTGCATATACGCAAAAAAGCGGGGAAAAACTATGGGAAAAACGCTTAAAACCTCAAATCCGCGACGATAAAAAGACAGTTTTAAAAGGTGCGGGAATAGCTTATGACAATGGAAAAATTTTTGCGACCACAGGATTCGGCGGTGTTTTTGCTCTGAATGCCGATGATGGCAAAATCGTTTGGAAATTTTATGACAAAACACCAATCCGCATTGCACCGACTGTCGGCGGAAAAAAAGTTTTTGTCCAAACAATAGAAAATGTTTTAATAGCTTTAGAACAAAATTCTGGTTCTGAAATTTGGCGCTATGCCGCCCCCAACGAAGATACTGTCTTAGTCGGCGGCGCAGCTCCGGCTTATGATGACGCCATGGATATTTTAATTGCCTGTTTCAGCAATGGTGAAATACGCGCCATAAAAGCCAGCACCGGTTCTCCGCTATGGGGAGATTATTTGGTTTCAAGCTTCAGAAACAACACATTAGCTGACATTAATGCAATCAGAGCCAATCCGGTTATCGGCGGCAATATGGTTTTTGCAGCAGGACACAACATTTTAACCGCATTAGATTTACGCAGCGGACAAAGAATTTGGGAACGCGAATTCGGAAGCAACAACCAACCATGGTTAGCAGGAAAATATTTGTTTGTATTGACGGGAACCACCCATCTTTTGGCTATTGATACCGAAAGCGGAAAAATTATATGGGACACTAAAATTCCAGCCGGAGAAAAAGTTTCTGATGCCGTCGGCGTTATATACACGGGACCGGTGCTTATTAACAATAGATTGTTAGTCAACACTTCAAACGGATACACATTTTATATTTCTCCTTATACAGGTGAAATTATGGGATTTTTAAAACTTTCCGATGGTTCTGCTGTTTCACCGATTGCCGCAAACGGACAAGTTATCATAACCACGACCAACGCCAAACTGCTGGCATATCAATAGGAGAAAAAAATGCCGTTAAAAGTAGCTATCATCGGTCGTCCGAACGTAGGAAAATCAACTCTGTTTAATAGGCTTGCCGGACGAAAATTGGCCATTGTACATGACAAACCCGGGGTGACGCGCGATAGAAAAGAAACCGAAGCAACATTGCAAGACCTGAAGTTGCTGATTATTGACACAGCCGGTTATGAATATTCGAATGAAGATAATCTGGAACGCCGTATGTGGGATCAAACTAAAAAAGCAATAGATGCGGCTGATGTCTGTTTGTTTTTGTATGATGCCAGAGAAGGAGTTCAGCCTTACGACGAGCATTTTGCCGACATTTTGCGCAGAGCTCATAAACCTGTGGTTTTATTAGCCAACAAATGTGAAGGAAAAATTCAGGAAGACAGCCGTTTTGAAGCATACAAACTTGGTCTTGGCGAACCTATTCCGTTTTCGGCGGAACATGGTCTTGGTATGCTTGATTTGCACGATGCTCTGAAAAAATATTACAAAAAAGAAGAGCCTCAAAACGACAAAGAGGATATTGATAAAAGCAAACCTATTCAATTAGCCATTGTTGGCAGACCAAATGTTGGAAAATCAACATTGATGAATCGGTTGATCGGACAGAAAATCGCGATCACCTCCAACAAACCACAGACAACGCGCAATCGGATTCAGACTGTCTATACGTGCGATGAGGGGCAGATCATATTTTTGGACACACC
>UQMA01000022.1 GCA_900542055.1 uncultured Azospirillum sp.
GGGACTTAACCCAACATCTCACGACACGAGCTGACGACAGCCATGCAGCACCTGTGCTCAGGTTCCCTTGCGGGCACTGCCTCATTTACGAAGCATTCCTGACATGTCAAGGCTAGGTAAGGTTTTTCGCGTTGCATCGAATTAATCCACATCATCCACCGCTTGTGCGGGTCCCCGTCAATTCCTTTGAGTTTTAATCTTGCGACCGTACTCCCCAGGCGGAATGCTTATCGTGTTTACTCCGTCACTGACTTGCGCCAACAACTAGCATTCATCGTTTACAGCATGGACTACCAGGGTATCTAATCCTGTTTGATCCCCATGCTTTCGTGCCTCAGCGTCAATTTATGCCCAGATAGCCGCCTTCGCCTCCGGTGTTCTACCCAATATCTACGAATTTCACCTCTACACTGGGTATTCCGCTATCCTCTACATCATTCTAGTCAAATAGTTATAATGGCAATTCCAAAGTTGAGCTCTGGCATTTCACCACTATCTTACCTAACCGCCTACACACCCTTTACGCCCAGTAATTCCGAACAACGCTCGCCCCCTTCGTATTACCGCGGCTGCTGGCACGAAGTTTGCCGGGGCTTCTTCTGGTGCTACCGTCATCATCTTCACACCCGAAAGAGCTTTACAATTCGAAAACCTTCTCACTCACGCGGCATGGCTGGGTCAGAGTTCCCTCCATTGCCCAATATTCCTCACTGCTGCCTCCCGTAGGAGTCTGGACCGTGTCTCAGTTCCAATGTGGCTGATCGTCCTCTCAGACCAGCTATAGATCGTAGGTTTGGTAGGCCTTTACCCCACCAACTGCCTAATCTGCCGCGGGCCGATATTATAGCGATAAATCTTTCCCCCTCAGGGATTATGCGGTATTAGCAGAAGTTTCCCTCTGTTGTCCCCCACTACAATGTACGTTCCCACGTGTTACTCACCAGTGCGCTACTCTCTTGTCAAATAGCAAGCTACCTAACAATACCGTTCAACTTGCATGTGTTAAGCCTGCCGCCAGCGTTCGTTCTGAGCCAGGATCAAACTCTCATATTAAATTTAATCCTGCCTGTCATTACTTTACTCTAAAGAATTTCCTTAGGTTCCTTAATATACAGACTTTATATCTTCTTTACGAAAATATACCGTCCACATATCCTCTAGTCTTATTTACTTCTTCTTATAACCGCTGATGTCTTCCATCAGCTCATCAGCTCTCGCTGACAAGAACCCCTTATAAGCTATCACCTCCCCGTTGTCAATAACTTTTTTAGCTTTTTTATTAAAAAAATCCATCACACTTTCTTCACTCTGTTTTTACTCATTTTTTTATCCTAACGTCCCCTCATTCCATACCTTACCCATATTTAATTAAGGCAAAAATGCTGACTAGAAAACATATCTATCACGACAGCGACACTTATATATTATATACAGCACACAGAAACTATTGCTTTATATTTTCGATAAATCTGTTATAATATTGCTGTTTTAACTTAAAAGATTCGGATAATGGCATTTACTTTTTTTACATTAGGCGGAAAACAGCTTTGGGAAGACCTTTTTTTCTATCAAGGTTGGCGGATTCAACGCAATTGTCTGACTAAGAGATACCGCTTGCTCGATTCGTGGGATATAAGACGCGAATCAGGAACTTTGCTTCACTGTCAAAATGCTTTTATTCATTATATAGAAGTGTATCAACTTTTGCGTCCAAAGCAAAAGGCCGTTGTTATGCTGCATGGACTGTCGCAAACAAAAGATATTTTTGAATCGATGAGCGCAGCTTTTGAAAAAGAAAGCTTTACGGCAATAGCAATAAATTATCCGTCTTTGCGCAAAAATTTTGATAATTTTACCGAACAATTAAACTTTCTGCTTAAAAATCTTAAAGATATTCAAGAAGTAAACTTTATTGTCTACGGATTAGGCGGGCTAATTCTACGCAAGCTGTTAAGCAAATACAGCAGCTGGCAGTCACGCATACGAATCGGAAGAGCCGTAATGATTAATGTTCCAAACCAAGGATGGACCGGGGGGGAACGCTTAGGAAAAATTGCTTTGTTTGCCAAATTTATTCCGGCTTTAAAAATTTACGAATCGGAAAACATAAAACGTCTTCCCAATATTCCTCAAAAATTGGATACAGGAATTTTGACGACATGGAATCCCATCACAAGTGTTTTTATAAATATACTACCGGAAAAACTAAGACGCTTATTACCGGCAGCAAAAGATTCTCATATAGATTCGGCAAAAGAAATATTGAGTGCTAAAACCTTCAACATTTTTCCGACAAAAAACAGATCCGTTATAATGTATTGTATTAACTTTATAAAAACCGGTAAATTCAATTCGTCCCAAAAAATAAAAAAACTGTAACAATTTTTCTACTTTTTTTATGTTATACTGTTATAAATAGTAGTGGGAGCAAAGTATGAAAACGCTTTTAATTAATGTGGGCATGCTGCTCGGATTGGTACTTATGTATTATACCGATTTTTGGTCATTGTTCACATTTAAAAACGCTTTTTTATACTCACTCATATTGGTGGCAATATTGCTGTTAATAGGATTGAAAGTATTTGGCAATCCCTTTAGACAAGGAAAAGACAATGACTGAAAATATGGCAAAAAAGATAGGCTTAGGACTTTTGGTTTTGGGATTGCTGGGAACGTACCCTCTTTCATCGTATGCGGACAATCTCCAAGAGCTTAGAAAAACTGCTGCCGAAAAAGGTTTAGATCCAAGTAAAGTGTCTGAATATACGGCTAAAGATAAATGGAATAATATAAAAGAACAGCATAATAGTCGTTTTAAAGGCGCAACCCAAGCAGCTGCTGCACGCTATAAGAAAGCAGGCGGAGGTTTATCAGGAGCATGGGCGGCTGTTACAGGCGCTACTAGTGATGGCTGGAAAGATCTTACCGGACAACAAAGCGAGATTGCTAGCGATTTAAAGGGTAACAAAAATGTTCAGGAAAATGTTGCTAAATTAGAAAGCACAGAAACGACTCTAAAAAAGACAATTAAAGGGGAAGCTACTTACGAATTACCTAACGGCGAAAAAGTCGTTATGGATGATGAAATGAACAGTGTGGCTGGCACAATGGAAGGTTGTATTCCTATGCCCGTCAAATTAGAACAGATGAAAACTTGTATTTTCTGTCCGCTGTTTTTGATTTTGTACAACACGGCCGAAGCAATGGCAACTGCATCTTTTGACACATTGGCAGGCGGATTTAAGACGCTGCTTTTAATCGGCTTTGCGCTTTACATTGCTTATATGACGCTCAAGCAGGTCAGTTCATTCACCAAACAAGACGCACCTAAATATATTACCGAAGCACTAACCATGGCTTTCAAAGTATTTTTGGCATGGCTGATTTTGACCAACGGAGCTGAATTATATCGCTTAGGACTTGAGCCGCTGTTATCCGGAGGAATCGAGTTTGGACAAAGCTTCCTAACCCACCAAAGTGCCGGAACGGTAGATGTGGCAAGCTGCAATAACACAGGAGCGACAACGGCGACCGGATATTTTTATTCTCATAATCTGTATAATAAAATCGATTGCTTTATCAGAAAAGTAACTCAGGAAATTGCCGTATCGCAATCTATGGGCAGTTCATTTATGTGTGTAGCCAGAAACAGCGGCGCGCACTGGTATGGAATGTGGGATTTAACAATGTTCTTTACCGGTCTTATTATCTGGGCTTTTGCGTGGATGATCAGTTTAGCATTTGCTTTTTATCTGATTGACGCAATTATTAGATTGGGAATTATAGGAGCTCTTATTCCATTTTTGGTTGCCGCTTGGCCTTTCAAAATCACGCAAGGGTATACCAGCAAGGGCTGGGGCATATTTATGAACGCCTTTTTCACCTTTGTGTTTATGGGGCTTGTCATCAGTGTAAACATAGAATTGAGCGCACAAGCTGCAACCGGCGGTGAAGGCGGCGTTGAGAAAATTATAGAATTAATGAACGGCGACAATGTCGATGAACTTTTAAAAGTTATGAACATTGGTCTAAGCGGATTAATATTCTTAATTTTATGCTGCGTCTTTGGATTTAAGCTCTGCGCAGAAGCATCTTCTCTTGCAAGTCAGATGGGTGGTCCCGGCGGAAGCGGAATTGGTTCGAAAATTGGTTCAGCCGCAGCCGGCGCTGCAAAAGGTTTGGCAACCCGCGCCGGAAAATTAGGCTTAGGAGCTGCCAGCTTGGCTGCTGATATACCATTAGGCAGTTCAGGTGATTCAATAAAAGACCGAGCTCATAATGCTTTTGATAAAGCGGCTAAATTCGTTAACAATAAATTTACTCCAGCCGGAAGAGCTGGAGGAGCCGGCGGCGGTGCGCAAGGAACAACCCAAAATTCCGGCGGTGCGCCAACCGATCAAGAGCAAAATCCAGCAGCTGATGAGGAAAATACACAAAATACTCAGCAAAACGATACTCAACAGCAGGATACTCAACAGCAGCAAAACAGAGGAAACGGAAACCAAACATCTGAGACAACACCAGAAACAGAAAATACCTCTTCTCAGCAATCTTCGGGTTCTGCTCCTCATAGCTCAAATAATAATGGTCAGGAAACTTCGGAAAATACTGGTAACAATTCAGGAACCGATGAAGCTGCCGTTAATGAAGCTGCGCAAGCTGCTCCGAGAAACACTAATGATGCAGACACCCGCGCAACAGCTGAACACGAAACAGCTGCCGCTAAAAATGAAATTTCTGCAGCTGCGACAACAGCAGCAGAAAACGCAAGCCAGTCATCATCAAGTAGTAATGTCGCACATCATGCAAACAACAGCCATGGCAATAACGACGGTGATCGCAAAGACAAGGATAAGAAAAATAAAAATAATTCCGATCAAAACGATGCCGATAAAATTATGATTCAGCGGCTTCAGAGCGAAATTGATGAGTTAAAAAAGAAACTGCGCGCACAATCGGGAACAACAGCTTCTTCAGGTTCATCATCCGACATGGCTGAACGCTTGAAAAAATTGGAAGAAGAACTCAAAAAACGCGGCGGTTCTATTTAGGCTGAAACAGTAAAGGAAACAACGATGGAAAGAAAATTTGATATAATAAAAATATTGCGGACAGTAGCGATGTTTTCCCTCGTGTTTCTGCTGTTTGCATGCGGCAATAACAATGATGTTAACACGGCGGTGAACACCGGCGATGGAGAACCGGTTTCAACCGAGCAAATAGTTGCCGAAAACAATGATTGCTGGGCAGCGGCCATTGTCGGAACAATTTATGAAACCACCGGCCGTTTGGCTATGAGCATGTATAGTCATTTGACACAGGGCGCCATGGCTTTGATGATGGTTGCTTTTGCCATCTGGTTGTCTTTTCGCATTATCAAACACGTCAGTTCTTTTGCAGAAGAATCACCGGCGGAAGTGTGGACGGAAGTAGCGCGCAAGTTTTTTGTCTGCTTTGTTTGCGGACTGCTTGCCAGCTCTCCCGAAGGCGTGCTGTTTGTTTTGAATTCCATAATCTTTCCGGTTTATAATGCATTTTTAGAATTAGGCAGCGCAATGACCGGAGCTTCTATACAGAATACCAGCAGTTCCGTAGGTTTAAATATCAGCGGAGCAGAATTCAACGTTTCTATTGATTGTAAAGCAGATGTTTTGGGAAAAGCCGAGTTAAGCGGCGGCTTTCCGTCCGGTCCGCAAAAAATGATGGAATGCCTGACATGTGCAGTAAATAAAAAACTTAACTTAGGAATTGGGCTCGGATGGGAAGTTATCACACAAGTCGGCGTAATGGCTTTGGTTTGCGGTTTGCTGTTAGTTGTTGTCTTCTGTCTGGTAAAACTTGGATTTTCACTTTATTTGATTGATTCTATTTTCCGTTTTGCAATGATGGTTATCATCTTGCCGTTATTGATAATGAGCTATGCGTTCAAAGCAACAAAAAATTGGGCAAAAATCGGATTTCTCACCATTTTGAATTCCGGCGCATTTATGATGTGTATTGCGCTTGTTATGATGATAATTTTCGGAACGATTAATCGTGTTATTACAGCAGAACAAGCGGCTTTTGCCGATAAAGATTCGTTAGCTGATGTCAGTGTACCGTTCATTATTTTGTTACTGATTGCATTCTTGACGGTTAAATCCTTACAAGTAGCTCAAGAAATTGTTAACAAACTTGTCGGCGGCGGCGGCGAGGCAAACTTCCAGAAAAAAGCTGGCACATTAGCCGCAACGTTAGTTAAAGGTGCTGTTTCTTACTTTACAGGAGGACTTGCCAAAGTAGCTCTTGACCATTCTGAGAAATTGCGCAATTTCCAGGGTAAAGTAAACAACGCGCAAGCCTTTTTAAACGACTTAGCCGGAAGAAAAAAATAAAACCGAGAAAGGATACGGATGTGACTATGCAGATTAACATAATAAATAAAGCTAAAACAGCAGGAATTACGCTGTTCGCTTTAATGTGGGTCGTTTTTGCATCAACCACTCCGGTTCAGACAGCAAACGCTCAAACTAAAGGACAAGCAAATTCCGGCATGGTTTTGAATCTTGGAAATAATAAAACGTCAAAAATCAAAGTTCAAAGGCAATCAACATCAGTTGGAGAACACTATGTTGTTACCAATGCAAAAACTTCAACAACAGGCGGGCAATATGCCGTTGTCAATGCTGACGGATCAGCAAAAACCGACTCTAAAGGAAATAAACTTTATGCAAACTCCGTAGTCAGCAGCGACGGAACTGTAACTCCGGTCAGACGCTTAGAAAAAGGAACATCTAAAGTATTTCGAGAACAACCTAACCCAAATTCAAGCAGTGTAACAGCAAGACAGAAAGCAGGAGATGTTATTAACAGTGGGTTAGAAAGTTTTAGGCAAGGGGTAAACAATACTACTGACAAAATACATCAAGGTTTGACAGAAATGGCAAACGATGGAAATTCCGTAACAAAATTTGTCGCTAATTACGTGGCAAAACCTTTATTAAAGGCTGGTCAGGTTGTATTAAATGGGGCTACCTATGCCGTTGAAGCTGTTAATAATGTTGTTTTAGGACAAAGCAATGCCGAATGCAATCAGGGACGTATGGATGCTATATACAAGAGCGGATGCTATCCATGCAAAGTTATTAAAACTTTGATAAGTTCTTTTATGAATGGTATAACATTTTTGCAAGATGTCTCAGTACGCGCCGGCACAAGAATTTTGTTAATCGGTTTCTTGTTATGGATTGCTTTTTATATTATGCAGCAAGTCAGTTCCTTTAAGGACATTGAACCTCGGGATATGGTCAACAATCTGCTGATTATGGCATTTAAGGTTTTGGGCGCTTATTATGTTATACAGCTCGGATTTCAAATATTTGTTGATTTTGTTGTTGTTCCATTCCTTGGGTGGGGTATAGATTTCGGCACTTATTTATTAACGGCGACCACTTCTGCTACCGGATTGGATATTTCGGGCAATCAAGTCGGAACCGAATATTTAATGACAAACGACAGTGGTAATATTTTGCCTGCGCACTTGCTTAATAACTTAATGACTTATGTGGGAGCTGTCGACGGAACCACCACCAATCATATGAAATTGGGACACATGATTATCTGTCATTCCACCCACCAGGGAGCTTGGAACATCGGAATTTTGATTCCGAATGTATGGATTTGGCTTTGCGGAGCATTCATTTGGTTCTTCGGCTTTATGATGACATTGTCAATTTTATACTATTTGGTAGACATGTCATTTAAACTCGGTTTTGCATTGGTGGCTCTGCCTATTGTAACAGGATTATGGCCTTTCAATATCACACGCGGAAAGTTTTCAGCTTGCATTAAAATTATATTGGAAGCAGCCGGTATATTTATCTTTTTGGCTATGACCAGCGCTGTGGGATTGGTTTTGGTAAACAGCGCTATCGGCGCCGGACAGGCTATTGAAGCAGGAGGAGCAACACCTGAGGCTATTTTGCAACAAATGGAAAACAATACTGGAATTAATGAACTCTATGCTTCTATTGAAGCCGGTGATAATGAAAAAATATCTGATACGTTCATGCTTTGGGGTTCTTGCTTTATTCTGATTGTTTTTGCATATCTTTACGCTCTGAAAATCATTGGTTCCACAATGAAAGACTATGTCAGTGTCTTTTTCAACGGCGGATTGGGAGGAAGCCCGATGCACCATATGCTGACGCAAGCAACCGATATGGTAAAGCAAAAAGCGGTTGCCGCTGGAAAATATGCAAAGGATGTTGTCAAACACCAGTCAAAACTGGGGCTCCAGGGTATGGCCAGTAAGTTTGGCGGCGGCAAAGACGGCGATAAAAGCGTTATGGATAAGGCGGAAGATGCCGATAAAAAACTTGAAGATCTTAAAAAAGGAAAATTTGACGGCGCTGAAGAAGAAGCACAGAGCAGCAAGAAAAAAGACAGTGCCGATCAAATTAAAGGCATGACTAATTTGGAAGCTAAAGACAACAAGAAGCCGGATGATCCGAATCAGGGAAAAGACGGGGGCAAAGGCAGCGGAGCCGCTCAGGCTATGGAGGCTGCCGGCGATGGCTTGACTGAAGCCGGTCAAGCAATTGAACAGCAAAGCAAAGCTGCAGCAGACGCAACCAGACAGGCGGGTAATGCCGTTGATGCCGCCGGCATGGCAGGAGCTGTTCCAACTGTGGGTACTACGGCTGGCGTGGGGAAAACCGTCCAAGCAACAACTGAAACTTCAGCCGCCGCGATTGAAACCACAGGAAAAGTTGCAGGGGAAGTCTTAAAAACCGCTGGTAAAGCTTTAAAACAAGGCGCTAAAATTGTCAAAAAGACGGAACAAGTTGCAAATAAGGCGGCAAGTGCAGCTAAAAAAGCAGCTCAGACCGCGCAAAAAGGTATGGAAAAAATCGAACAAAAAATAAATCAGGGCTCGCAAGGCTCCGAACAGCAAAGCGGTGATCAAAATCAACAGAATCAAGGCAACCGGCAAGGAAACGATGATTTTGTAAGTTCTGTCGGCTCGGCGGCAATAAATGGAAATAAGAAATAAGCGGAGAAAGCAATGACTAATATTGAAACAAAAATTAAAAAGATTTCAAAAGCGGTTTTTGGCATTGCCATAGCCCTGAGTATTGCTGTTTTATCAAGCAATTCGGCTTTTGCTGCCGCTTTAAGTAAAAACTCTTATTCTCCGAAATTAAAAATCGGCGGATTGCTACCTGAATGCACCTATCCGCAAAAAAGCGGCGGCGGTGCATGTTTGCAGGCTCTAAATGCCCAATCCTGTTTGAACACGGCGCCGTTTTCTCCGATAGGACGCGGCGTGTCTTCAGAAATGTGCGCCCGCGGTAAATCATGGTGTGCCAGAAACGATCCAGGAAAAAAGCACAAACGCTGCAAAAATGTTGCCAAAGGCATTGTAAAAAACCATGAAGGCTATGACTATAGTGCAGCATGCGGCACCGCTATTTATGCACCATGCGACGGAAGAATTACACAATGTTTGTCCGGAAGCTCTGCCGGCATATATTTCAAATGCGATTCGGCAGCTGTTTGCGGAAAAGACATTCAATACAGATTTTATCATAACAGCACTTGCGGAGCTAAAAAGGCATATAAAAAAGGACAAAGAATCGGTTCAAGCGGTAACGTAAGAGGTTATCCTTGCCACATGCATATTGAAATCCGTGAAGGTGGCGTTTTGCTTGATCCGATGAACTCAGGATTTGACAGTTATGTCTGCGGCTGTAAAAACAATAAAAAAGTCAATCGTTTAAGTTGCTATACCGGCGGTTCAGCTGTCGCGACAGCTGCAGTAGATACCGGATATGAAGACGGCGGCGGCGGATTGACAACAGCATCAGCAGATGCGGCCGCTGAAACTTCTGGAGCAACTGAGCCCATAGACGAAGATTGTGTTTATGGCGTTGTATCTGAAAATTATCGACAAGCAGGCTGTTTTTTCTGCAAACCATTCAGAATTTTATTTAACACTGCCAGCGTTATGGCCAAAAGTTCTTATGATGCTTTAGCAGGAGCAGTTTCAATTATCGTTATAATTGCCTTTGCAATTTGGTTGGCGGTAACCATTTTGAAATTTGTTTCATCTTTTGAAACCAAAGAACCGCGGGCAATGATAAATACTTTGCTTCAGCAGACATTCCGTGTTTTGGTCATTTTCTTCCTGCTGCAAGGTCCTATCAGCGAAATATTGTCGCTGACACTGGATCCGGTATTTGCAACCGGCATGAAACTAGCTCAGCTCGGCGGTGCTTCGGCTGCCGGAAGCACACCTACAGAGTGCAATCTGTCAGGAGATGTCGGCGGCGATTTATCTGTAACCACCGACGGCGGTTTGTCGCCGGCGATGGGCAATGGAATTATTTGCACCATTAAAACCATTCAGGATCAAATTATCGACATTATAGCAATTGCACGTATATCATGGTGTTTTGCTTGGGAAAAATCTACATTATGGATACCGAGTTTTGGTTATTTGTTTACTGCAGTAGGTTTCTTTGTTGCCGGTTTTATAATGATATTCGGCTACCCTTTCCTATTGGTTGACAGCGTTTTGAAAATGTCGATTTCCATGGCGTTATTCCCTGCCGCTTTAGGTGCTTTTGCATTCAAAATAACCGCCCATTATCTGAAAAAGATTTGGGAAACCTTTATGAATGCCATTTTTGTCTTTATATTTTTATCATTAATCATTTTAATAATTTCAACCATTGCGCAACAATATATGACGGAAATTATTACAGATGATGTTAAAAACGGTGAAAATGCCATTCTTTGGTTTATGATTGGAGCAATCAAAGTTCTGTTTGTTCTGTTCCTCGGCTGGGCTGTATTAGGCGAAGCAAAACAATTTGCCGACAAATTTGCCAAAGACGGCGTAGGATTGCAAGATATTGGTTCAAAAACCGGAAGTGCTGCCGCAGCAGTTACAAAATGGGGCGCTAAAAAAGCCGGAAAATACGGCTGGAAAGGATCTAAAGCCATCGGCGGTTATGCTATGGAAAACGCTCAACACGGTTTACGCAAACTAAAAGCAGGATTTGCCGATAGCGATTTTGCTCAGGAAAATCTGGCCGCAACCGATGATGACGGCAATGCTTTGTTGGATGAAAACGGAAACCAGCTTTATAACGATTATTCTCCTACATTAGGCAACGCTTGGAATCGAATCAGAGGGCGAAAAACATTCCGCAGCTATCAGAAAGACAGCAACGGCAATGTTCGAGAAACCAAAATGACCGTTAAAAACAATCAAATGCAGACTGATGATGAAGGAAAAATAACAGACGGCATCCGCAAAGTTACAGAATCAGACGCATTTGGTTCAGTAACTCATCGGTATGATAAAAATGGTAATGAACAAAAGACAACGACAAAAACCAGTAAGGCTTTGTCCAGATTAGTTAACAGCGCCGGTGAAGTTGATACACAAGCCTTGAATAACTTTATGCAGAACTCCCTGCTTTCAGAAAAAGAAAAAGGCTTGATGATTATGCATCAACTAATTAATAAACGCATGGGAAGCTATGTCGGAGGCAGCCTTGATGAACATTACGTCGACCGTGATATAGATGTTTCGACAGACAATCAAGGTCATCAAAGTATTACTATCCGTCAAACAAATGAAGACGGCACTAAAACTGTATTTAATGCCGAATTCAAAGGCGATAACCGAGTTATGACCTCGATTTCGACAATGGGAGATGATAATAGTGGCGTTATATATTCAACAGATGGCATTGTCCAATGCAAAACAATCATCGAACAAAAAGACGGAGAGGTAAATATAGAACGCAGATTTTCTGTTTCCAACTATTATTCTAATTATACTGTCCGTCCGGTATTTATTGACGGCAGTGTTGCTGCAAATATCGACCGCAGCAAAATTCTGTTCAGCGATGACGATATGAAAGCTTTTGGTGAACAAGTCAGAAAAGAAGGCAATAAAGCTTATGATTTGACTGAATTTTTATAAAATTAAGCCAAAATAGCGGGAAAAAACGGCAGAAATAAAAGTTTCTGTCGTTTTTTTTGCACAAAAATTGTCTGTTTTGGCGCAAAATTCTTGATTAATAAGAAAGTTAGATTATTATGGGTAACAATTAACGGTTAATTTAAAACAAATTCAAAGGTGATCATTATGGAAGAAATTATTTTCCCAAATCAAATCAGAATGTACAGAAGATTGCGCGGTCGTTCAATGCAAGAATTGGCCGATCATTTGGGAGTTAGCTTATCAGCCATTTCAAAAATAGAAAAAGGTTATCGCCGAATTGATCAAGAACAATTAGTTCGCGTGGCTGAGCTTTTGGATTGCCCTATGCAGGATTTGTTTGTAAATGAACAAAATTCACAAGAAGAAGTTGTTTTGTCATGGCGCAGAGAACAGGAACGCCGCAACAAAATTAATGAAAAGGCCGGTTTGAAAACTTTGGGTGCCGGTTTGCGTCAAATTCGCAATGAAAAAAATCTTACCTTAATTGAAGTTGCAGAAAGTGCAGATATGACCTTATCTGTTTACCACCGCATTGAAATGGGGCAGCGCGAAGTATCGGACAAAGAATTGAAAAACATAGCAAAAGCTATGGGTATGACCGTTGACAGCCTAAAAGAAGACATTAAAAAACTTGAAGATAAAGGCATGTTGGAAGAAATCATTCAACGCAATGATTCAAAATATAAGCTTTTGTCGAACCCGCGCGGAGCTATTTCTTCTTTTGAAACTTCTCCCCGCGATGCTCAAAAAATTTCAGTTTTCGGTGTTGCCGGAAAAGACGGAAATGTTATTATTGATATGGAATCAGAAATTAAGACCGTTTCACGTCCGAACTTTTTAGTCGGCAAAAAAGATGCTTATGGTATCAATCTTTGTTCACGTCGCTTGGGCACGCTTCTTCCTGCCAGAGCCGTTTTGCTGGTCGATCCTCAAGACATTGTCAGTGTTGGCGATATTGCCGTTTATTACATTCAGGAAGACGAAGTTAAAATTATCAGCATTCGTGAAGACGACAACGGTGAATTGTATGGCATAAGATGGAATCCTGACGAGAAAATCAAACTTGACAGCAATGATTTAAGCAATCTGCATAAAGTAGTTGCTATTTATCTGTAATTTATCTTATTATATATAAGGTACAATAAGCAGTAAATTTTCAGATGAATTAAGGAACAAGTCGTTGTCAGAAGATATTAATACTAATGCAGCTTTTGGGCAAAAAGGCGACGATCAAGAAGAAGAGCCGATTATTGTCGCCCAGCGTTTTTTAAACATTTTCAGGCAGTTGCATATTTTCAGCAGCGAGCGCAAAGAAGCTTTCAATCAAATGATACTGGATTTGCCGCCGGCCATTCGCGGAATGTTCAAGACATTGCCTGGGGGTTCTGTTTTACAAGATTATGTAAATGAACTCGAAAAATCGCACTCAATGGCATTAAGCGGCGGCGAAAACGAAGGAACTTCCGCTTCTAAAAAAGCGGCGCAAAATAACAATATTTTGCAAAATGCTCTCGCTGAAAACCAAACTGCGAGCACTGCAAGCATTGCTGCCGCACCGGCATCAAAAAGCGAAATAATCAACAGTGATAATTTTGCAAAAATTTTAGCCAACAGTTTAGCGCAGTCAAATGCCCAAATAATCAGAGAATTACAAAACAACCGTCCGATTGAAAGCGCGGCTGCTGAGACCGGAGCCAATTTGCCTGTCAACAACGGTCCCGTAAAATTAGTTGCCGATGAAACTTTCACTCAGACGATTGCCTCTGCACTAGCTGACGCTATTGCTAATTCTGAGCAAAAACGGCAAGAAGACAACAAAATCATTACTCAGTCATTTTTAGAGCTTCAAGAAAATCTTAACAAAATGATGGAGCAGAACACACAGTTAAAAATTATTTCAAATAGTGATGCTCCTGCCGAAGCGGCTTCGGCTTTTCAAATTAAAAATGTAGTTGACGATTTGGTTAAAGCGCAATCCAAATTTTTACGCGAAACGACTCAATCGCAAAAAGAAGAATTATCGTCCATTATTTCCGTAGCTATAAAAGAAAGTCTGAAATTATCGACTCAATCTTTAATAGACAGCTTTAAGAAAATGGAACAAGGAGATGGTCCGGCTCCGATTACTTATGCGGCGGCTTCGCCTAAAAAACAAGCCTCAATGGAAAATGTCGAAGAAGCCTTGAAAGCACAGGGAAGAGAATTTTCTTCAATTATTGCATCAGCTTTGCGTGAAAGCCAGCAAAATTCAGCACAGGCGATAATCCGCACCATTGAAAGCCTGAAAGGCACTGCAAATATAGGCAATAATTCGCCGAAAGTTGAAGATGTTATGAAAATGCAGGCTGATCTTTTCCGCGATATAGCACGCGCACAAAATCAGGAATTTTCAAATTTGATTTCGGCAGCTTTGCAAGAAAGTCAAAAACAATCGACACAGGCTATTATTGCCGCTCTCAGTCAAATGCAGGGAAAAACAATACCTTATATTCCTCAGCAGCCGCACAGCAATGCTAATTTTTGGCCAATGCCTGAAATGCAGCAACCGGCTGTTCAGCAGCAGCAAACGGTTAATGTTCCATCGGAACAAAATGTTTCTCTTGAACCCGAACCGATTATATCTCCAGACATAGACTATTCAATTGAAAATATCGGAGAAAGCCAACAGACCGAAATCGAAAACGCCAACAAGAAGAAAAAGAAGAAAAAGAAGAAAAATCGGGATAATTTACAAGAAAATCCGCAACAAGAAACTTCACAAGTTACGGAAACCCTTGAAGCTTTGCCGCAAAGCGAACTTCCTATTGTAAACAAACCTTTGCCTAAAAAGAAAACCATTATCTCAGCGCTTCCCGAAATGCCGGTTATCGAAGATAAACCGCAGGACAGCGCTTCAGATTGGGGATTCAGCACCGATTATAATTTGCCTTCAACTCCGGTTGTAACTGAAACTGAAGAGCAGCAACCGGATAATTTTGATTATAACAATCAAGAAAATGACGATAATTCACCGCAAGACTGGAATTGGGAATATCAGCCTGAAGGCGATACAGATAATCAAAACGCCGAAGAAACTTCATCTGAAGAAGGCAAAGACTGGGAATGGGATTATGAAGAAGTTCCCGAAGGAGAAGATATCGAAGGTACCGAAGGCGAAGATTGGGAATGGGATTATGAGGAAATTCCAGAAGATGAATCAAACGGCGGTTTTGAAGACCCCGAAGCTGATTTGCCTCATTATCAGGAAGATTTTGTCGAAGCTTCCGAAATTGTTATTCCCGATAACTTTGAATTATTGCTGGTCGGAATGGAAGACAATAACTTTCAAGATCCCTATCTTGAAAACAATGATAATATAGGATAAAATAATAAGAAATTCATTTACAATAATTCTGAGCTCAATTAGAATTATCAGCGTAAGGAGCAAAAGATGGAACCAAACACACCTGCCGGAAATGTTAACAAAGCCGATTTGTGGTATGTTGACAACTATATCTTGCTGAAAGACTATTACGATCGTACGGTTTCACGAATTGCCGCCCGCTGTGTCCGCAAAGGTAACATAGCTTTGGAAGATTATCCTTTTTATGGCTACCTTTTGGACGTATTGGAAGAAATCAGCGAAACAGGCGATTATATTTTGCAACACCGTGAGCTTTATCCTTACGTTGAGCGCAAAGTTGCCGGCGGAATGAACGGTTTTAACCGCACTTTGAGTGAATATAAAGAGGAACTCAGACGCAATTCCACTCCGGATATGATAAAAAGCGATGCGCGCGAAGTTGAAAAAATGAAGAAGGCTTTAGAAGTATCAGACAAAGCCGAAGATCCTACAGTCGGCGCAGGAATGGGGATGGAGCAATTAATGGAAAAATTGCTGCAGCAAGACACTGAGGCCCGCGAAAAAGTTCAGGCGGAATTTGCCGAAGCCAAAGCCCTCAAAGAAGAAGATAAAATATAAAAACGATTGAAAGAAAAACAGTATGTTAAAAGACTTGAACAATTGTAAAATTTTACTTGGAGCTGCCGCAATTTTTGCAATGTTGGGCTGCAAGGCTTCTGAACCTGAAAATATCCCCAATACGCAGCCGGAAAAAATTATCAGCATCGATCCCGCCGTAACGGCCAACATTGTTCAGCCGATTGATCCGAATATGGTACGCACAACTGAAGGAGCCAGTTCTCTTGATTTAGAAACGCCATTGCGCTGCCATGTCAATTGGAACACTCAGCAAATGATAACAACTCTTCCCTACAATCTGAAAGCTTTTAACCTGACTAGAAACGGTATAGATAATCCTCTTCCCCGTTTTGAAGTAACAAGTTTTTCATTTAAAACTATGCCTGCGGAAAAGGCATTATTAAAATTGACCAAAGAAGCGGGCATTAAATTGGTGGCAAAAGATGCTCCTTATGCCAGCATTTCGGCAGAAAATTTGCGCGGAGAACTTTCAGACGTTATAAAAATGATTACCGATGCCGCTGAAATTTATTACAGATATAATTCAGAAACAAAAACTTTGACAATTGGACGCAAAACAAACTTTACGCTTTATGTGCCTAAATCCCGTCCGATTATTTTGGCGTTGCTGGATGTTATGCGCGGAGCCGGCATCACCGATGTTACAACCGATTGGTCCGACTATTCTTTAACATTTGACGGTGATTATGATTTACAGAAAAAAATTCAAAAATTGCTGGCCTATTTTGAAGATAATCCTGTATTGATTGCTTATGATGTTAGTATTTTTAAGATTTATCCGCAAAACCGCCAACGCGAAATTAAATGGCAAAATATGCTTAATATGTTTGATTTCGGAACAATAAAAACAGCAAAAACCGGTGTTATCGGACGTGTTTTGACAACATCAAACGACATAAATATCGGAACATTGCAAAACTTTCTAGGCAGTCAGGCACGCGTTGTTACGGTAGCCCAAGGTAAATTTGTAGTTCCTAACTTGTGGATGTCACGTTTTGATATCGGAAAATGTGCTGATATCAAAATGCCAGAATCGCAGTTTTCACTTTTGGCAAAATCTTCTTTAATGCCGCAAAACCGCATTTTTTCAGACATAACGCTTGAAGGAACAGACGGACAAATCACACAATTTAACATTCGCAGCAAATTAGGCGAAAACTTTTTGATTATCGGTATTCCGAATGAAATTCTCGGTTCAAAATCACCGAAAGCCGAAACAATAGTCTTTATTGTTCCACGAATTATCAGAACAATAAAAAAACAAATTTCGTCAACAGCTAAATAAATTAATAGTTAAGAGGTAGAAAAATGGATAACATGCCAAACCGCCCAAGGTTTAAGAAAGTAAAAAGACCGATAAAACGTCCTGTTAATAACAGTGAAAATATGGCTGTGCCCGCAAAATCAACCGAAAATCCTTTTAATCGCAACAATAATAACAACGGTTTTAATCTTGATTCTTATCTTGAAAATGACAATTTGCCGGCTATGCCTCAAGAGCCAGTTCAAAATCGTATAAATCCGGCTTTTTTGGGAGAAGAAGAATATGATGAACCTCAACCCAGTTTGAGAGACAAATTTATGGTTGGCAACCTATTTACCAGCACGGCAATTATGGCTGCTGCAATTTTATTCAGTTTGTTCGGTATATTTTTTGCCAAAGTATTTTTAAGCTCTCCGACAACAGTACAAAATGGTTTGCAAGGCGTTGTCATTAATTCAGAAGTTCCACGGGGACGTGCACGTTGCGGTGTTGCCGAAAAAACTCAAGGATGCGTTTTGTATATTATGAATCCGCAGCGCCAAGATTTAAGCGGACGTGATTTTTACGATTTAGCAGCGCAATTAACCGGACGTCAAAGATTTATGATTGAAACCGGAAATATGCGCTATGCAAGCACTAAAATCCGCCCAGGGGAAATTGTTCAACTGAATATTCCTCCTTTGCAATAATCTTTACCAATCCTCTGCTAAACAGCAGGGGATTTTTTTCTTCACTGTCATCCCTTGAAATGCGTATGCATTTCATCAAAGGAGCTATGATGTTTAATGTTACAGGCGATCAGTTAAAAGGCATCAGTAATATTTGTTGTAAAAAATCGGAAGATCGCTGGACGATTTTGCTGAAAGCAAAATTGAGCGATGACATAAAGGGGAAGAGACAAAGTGAAAAGCCAGATAATCAACGAGCGATGACGCGTAGGGGGAAGCAGTCGCATTACTGAACATAAAATTGAGCGATGATTTTAAAAGCATTCTTCCTCATTGTCATTCCTCGTTTTTGATGATAGTCAAAAATACGGAATGACGGAAAAGAGAACGTTTTGGAGGGCTGAAAAAAGACAAAGAGAAAATACAAAAGTAAGAAAAATATCAAAAAATCCCCATTCAAAGCGGGGATTTTTTATTAGTTGTCTTGCTGAAAAACTGTATTTATTGAATATTGAGGCAAGATTACAAGTGGTTCACAATAAACTGAATATATTATGTAACTTCTGTAACTGCACGCAAGTTTCCATCACGGTTAATTTGCACAACACGCAATTTATGATGCATTTCTTCAATGGTTTTTTTACGGTCAATAGTTGGATATGAGTGCAAAATACGATCTACAAAAGCCTCATAAGCAGCGCTTGAACTTTCAGCGTGGATAGTAGCCAAACAGTTATCGTGTCCTGACCCCATCAATTCCCATAAAGCACCGGCATTATGGGTTGAAATTTCACCTCCGATAATCGCATCCGGTGTAAAACGAACTACAAGGTCAATAATGCCCTTATAATCAAACTGGTTTGTTTGTCCTGTACGCGACATAACAATGTGAACGCGGTTTGGGTGAGGAACAATAAGTTCGCGCGCATCTTCAATTGTTATAATACGTTTGTGAATATCCAATATTTTCAACAAATTATTTAAGAATGTCGTTTTACCGGTTGCAGTCGCACCACTGACTAAAATATGGTCGCCGCGCTTAATACTCAGCAATAAACGCTCATAAGGATCTTCAGGATCTTTAATATTTTTCAAAGGATTAATTTGATGCAGTTTTTCACCTTGTTTTAAGCCGTAATCTCCTAAACCGAAAGCGACATCATCACTATGCACACGAATAGCAATCGCCACACCGCCTGTAATATCGCTTTCATCATACATTACGTTTTTACCGCAAATTGCAGAAAAACGATGTTCTCCGGGTAATGTCGCATATACAACGGGAATCCCCGATGCCGGCTCAAATGGAAGCTCATAGGTATTTGCCACAATATAAAGCAAATCGGTTAGATATTCTTTGGTTAGCTTTTCATCTTTATACATAACCCAAGGATAGGCTCTTTTGCCACGCAAGCGAAGCCAAACCTGCCCCGAACGATTAATAGCAACCTCTTCAATATTTTCTTGGTTATACCAATAAGCAAGAGGACGAAGAACTGATTCCAAAACTTCAAAACTCATCTTTTTCTCCTCTTAAAAGAGCTGTGGAACATCGCTGCTTCCGCTCGAACTACCGCTATCTGACGGTACATTAGAACGGTTTGTGCTCACAACACCGCTACTCGGCGGAGGCGGCGTTGCGCCGGTTGGACGACGTTTTTTATTTTTAGCACTGGCAGATGCCGCGTCGTCAACCAAAGCCATTGCCGGTTGTGCATTACTGTTGTCCTCTTCGTAAACAACCGATCCGGCAGCAGATGATGACGATGAGCTTCCTCCGCCTCGACCATTCAATTTAGACTGGCGCTCAGCAGCCATGGCAGCGCGTTTATCAGATGTTTTCTTATCATCAATCAAAACATCTTTATATTCAGTATTATCAGATGCGTCCGCCTCATTATCCATTGTTCTCAGCCACAAATCGACTTTTGGATAAACAATAATTCTGGTGCCTGCCGGAATATATGTAATGGCTCTTATATTTGAACGATCCGACAAAATTTGGTTAAACATTTTTTTGGTGTCTTCTAAAAATCCTTCGCGGGCATCATTCATCGCCTGCTGTCTTGAATTTTCCGTATCACCATTATTTTTCTCACTGGTTGAAAACAGAATACCCAGACCATTGTTTGCTAAAGATGTAGCAAACGGCATTGCATATTTCTTAACCAATTGTCTGTCCAAATATCCCAGCACGCCGCCTCGGCCTTGTGCATCACCGGTTTGAGCGCTGCTGATATCAAACATTACTCCGTTCGGCAGAATCAAGCGATCCCACTGAATGGTTATACGAGCCGAACCGGAAGATTCTTCCGATCCGCCGCCGCCACCACCGCAGCTTCCCATTAACCGGCTGCCGGCTGGAATAATAACATTGCGTCCGTCCTCAGCATAAACATTACGTTCGACAAATGCCGTAACCGGAACTTCGTGTTCCGTATCAATAGAACGGGCAATAACCGCAGGAATCGGTTTATCAGCTAAAATCATCATATCCATATCAACCGGCCAAGTTGATATAATTTTTTTGAGTCCCCAATCTTTTTGTTTGCCGTCAAAAGCCTCACGGCTGTAATTTGTACTGATTTTTCCAACTTCCATATTTTGGCGGCGTTCCCCTTGAGCAGCGCTTAATGCGGCAGAACGTTGAACATCATAGCGCTCTCCGGGGCCATATCCGCCGCCGGGGCCTAAGTTTCCGGGACCTTTACCGGTTCCATAAGCTCCTCCTTCGCCAAAGCTTCCTGCCGGAACAAATATATCGCCCTTTTCCGTTTTTTTAGCAGATTCTTCTATACCAATCAACGAACCTTGATCGTCAACAACCAATCCATCAGGCAGCAATTTACCTAAAACTTTTCCGGCTTTATTTATAACACTGCCATCTTCAAGAATATCTCCCAAATATTCTCCATCCGGTGTTAAAGCAATGTTAACCGAACGTTTATAATCGCTCTCTTTTACTGTCAAACTTCCGACTTTCGGCAATTTAGGTTCATTAACAACCGGACGTTCATACCAATCAAGCTTGGTGTTTCCTATTACTGTACCATCCAAACTGATTGCAGAGCCATCTTGTGCCAACTGTCCGATAACATTTCCTTTGGCATCGACTATTTTATTATCAGAGCTGACATATCCGATAACATTTCCGTTCGCATCATAAATCGGTTGTTTTTTCTCTGCTTCGTAAAATTGCAAAGGTTTAGCAGTGGCTATAATTTGTCCGTCCGGTGCTTCAATATCCCCAGCAGCACCCAATGTTCCGATTGTTTCGCCATTATTATTTACAACATTACCGTCTAAGCGAAGCTCCCCGATAATTAAATTATTTTTGTTGCGAATATTAAAATCACGATTTCCTCGGGCAAACATTTTACCGCTGTTATCGACTGCAAAACCGCGAATCATTTTTCCCAAACGCTGATTAGCAAAAGATATTATGCCTCCGTCAGAAGCGATATAGCCTATTGAAGAGCCTTCATTATTGTACATATACATATCATATAGTGCATAACCGGATTTTTCGCCGCGGATAATAACGTTACCTTCAAAATCGACTTGTCCTATATTTTCACCTTTAGCAGAGATGACTTCAGCATTATTATTCACAGTTCCGATAAAACGACTATCTTTATCAAAAGCATAGCGATATTTGAACAGCATTCCCATATCAGAACCGGTTTTAGAATTGACAGCGCCATTTGGAAGCACATAACCTATATTTTGACTGCTATTGTTAACAACACTGCCATCAAGCATGCTACGTCCAATTATTTTGCCTTCAATGTTCATAACAGGTCTGATATCCACAACTCGACCGATTAATGTGTTTTGTTTATTGAACAACCTGCTTTGTTGGTTAATACACCCGAGATTTTCACCGGCATAGTTCAAAACTTTTCCGCCTGAAGATACCGTACCAATAATTTTGCCGCCGAAATCAGCTACACTGCCTGTTTTGATTGCAAACCCGACAACGCTTCCGCTTTCAGAAATTACATTGCCGTTAGGCAGCAATTTACCCATAGTGACTTCTCTGTAATTTTTAACTTCGCCGGAAGGTGTAACAACCCCCATAAATTCGCATTTATTATTGATAACGGGGACAAAACCAGCTGTTTCGCCGATAGCTGCTCCTGTATTATCATAAACAATTCCGTCAGAATTTACTTTTCCGACCGTTGCCGCTCCCGCATCTTTCACTAAACCTCTGTCGTTGACATAGCCTAACAGCACGCCGTCATACCCCAAAGCAATTTGATTAGAGGAAGCGCGCCCGACAACCGGCATATATGAAGTTACGTCATTATAGGATGAAGCAACGCTCATATCCGGCAAAATTTTAGCCATTGGCTTTAAATTCTTATCCAATATCTGATTACCGTCTGCCAATGTTCCTATATCTGTCCCTCGTTCATTAACAGCGTAAACAGCTTTGATGTTGCCGCCTAAAACGGCGTTTCTTTCATCAATATCTATACCATATTGAGTGATTTTTCCCTGTTGAACGGCTCCTTTATTTAACAATTCACCATTAGGAGAAATTGTAGCAAGCGGAGCTCCTCCCAATCCAAAAACACTTCCCAAAGCCACTGTCGTTCCGTCAATGCCGCCTTCAGGATTATAAACATAACCGAAAGGCGAAACAATCCGGCGGTCTTCTCCGTTTATAACAACAGAATTAATACCTGTTATTCCTCCGGATTGGTTATTTGCATTTATTACAACTTGATTGCGCAACACTGAACCAACAACGCGTCCGGCTGCGTTAACAGCAAAATTACCGCGCATTGTTCCCAAAGGAGTGCCCCCAGGAAGTATAACTTGTCCATTTTTTAACGCGTGGGCACGAAGTGAACCGCGATAATCAAAGATAGGACCGGAAACAATCTCTTTACCGATTTGTTTTCCTTCCAAATCATAAACAATATTCCATGGGCCTAAGCGTCCAATGATATTTCTGCCTTTGGCAATTTTTCCTTCCGGCATTATACGTCCCAAATATTTTCCGGAATTATCTGATGCCGTTGCGGCAATATCGGCCATAAAACCTATTGTATTCCCGCCGGTGTCGGCAATGCTGCCGTCAACCTGCAAATAGCCTATCAATTTTTCATTATTGATAACTTCACCGTTAAAAGTAACCAAACCTATATAATTTCCGGCAATATCAAAAGCATAGCCCGAACGGACAACACTGCCTATGACTTTTCCTTCATCATTATAAGCAAAGCCGTTTGCATGAATCATACCGATATTTTTACCGTCAAAATCTGTAATTTTTCCGCCTGGAGCAATACTGCCGACAAAACGACCAACAGAATCTATTACCATTTTTGAAGAAATCAATCTTCCTTCCAAAGTATAATCATTTCCGGTACGACGATAAGCATAACCATCGGGAGAAACAAAACCTATCGTTTGCCCTTGCAAATTTGCATACATGCCGTCACCGGTCAAACGCCCCATTGTCTGCCCGTCATCGGCATAAATCAACCCCGGAAAGAGTACGGCGCCCAATATGTCAAATCTATCGTCAACCACCAATCCGTTGGGCAGCACCTTACCTATAATTTTTCCTGTTGAAAGACGCACGGTTCCATCATTATTAACTTTGCCAAGCATACGGTTATCATTGCCAATGGCTATTCCCTGCGGAACAACACCGCCAATTAAGCGTCCTTCAAAATCGACAATCAAACTGTCTGCTGTAATATTGCCGACAAGCTGATTTTCAAAACTAACAACTTTTCCATCAGGAATTACTTTTCCTATCAAATCACCGTTAAAGTCAATAGCTGTAATTTCCTGCGCTCCGACATTACCGATGCACGAGAATAAAGCAATTGCAACAACATTGAAAAATTTAGTGATTTTGAATTTTAAATTCACTGTTAGTTCCTCCGATTTTTAGCAACTTCCTGAAGGGCATATCCTGCAACTCTTTTATCTAAGTTAATAAACGAACCGTTGCTTTTTAGATATCCTATAATTTTGTTTTCAGTATCGATAACAGAACCGTTTGCCGCCAAACGACCGACATATCTGCCCGTATTGCCTAAAACTGTTGCGCCTATTTTATAAATGCGCCCCAAAATTCCGTCATTGCCGTCAACAGCTAAATCTGTCGATAATGTATGTCCGACAACCGCTCCTGTATTGTCTTGAACAGAACCGTCAAAACCTATATATCCGACAACTTTATCATTGCCGTCTATAACCAGATCGCCGTCAACCACTTCACCTATAAGCTTACCAGATGTATTTAAGACATTTCCGTCAGGAAGCGTTCTGCCTATTTTTATGTTAAGGACATCATTAACCGAGCCATCAGGCGCAACAGCACCGATAACTTTTCCGCTAAAATCAATTACGGCGCCACGTCTAAGCAAACTTAAATTTTTATCTGTTGAGCCTCCAGGCAGAATTGCCGTAATATTTTTTCCGTTCAAATCAATAATATCCCCCAAAGAGTTCATATGCCCTTTATAGGTTCCCCAAACATCAAGAACAATTTCTTCAGGAATAACTTCGCCGACAATAACCGATTTGTTATTCAAAACTTTGCCGTCAGGCGTACTACGACCGACATTTTTACCATCAAGATCAATAATTTTGCCGTCTGATAAACTATAGCCGAGAAAAGCTCCGTCATAGCCGATTGCAGCGCCGCGCTTAATAAGACCGCCTCTTAACACGCCTTTGGTATCAAAATAAAACCCCTTTGCATCCAGCTTACCCAGTCTTTCGCCAAAACGATTGATAACATCGCTGTTATATCCTGCCATACCGACTACTTTTCCAGAAAAATCAGCAACTTGACCATATGCAGCCTGATGTCCGAGTCTGTGGTTGAAAAAGCTCATTCCATCGCCATACATACGGCCGGAGGAAACCCCTTTTCCATCATAGACGTGTCCATCAGGAAACAGTCGCCCAATTACGTCACCGTTTGAGGCGATTATTGTTGTTTTTCCGCGTAAAACAACACCGATAATCTGTCCGTTTTCATCAATAATGACATTGTTTGCCAATAAACGTCCGGATGATTGACCGCGAATAGGAACCCTTCCGCTTGGGTTAACCATATTTAGAAAATTTCCTTCCAAATCAAAAGCATAAGTGTTTTCCAAAACATGTCCGAGGTATGCACCTTTCTTATCGAAAACATCGCCGTATGTTCCAACACAGCCAACTGCCTGACCTTGAGGAGAAAATACCAATCCGTTTTCGGTTACTTTTCCGAGGAAGTTGCCATCATAAGAAACAGCTATACCTGAACGGGCAACGCCTCCTATAATGTCTCCTTTTTCATTAAGAACCGTGCCATCCGGATTTACACATCCGACATAGCTTCCGTTTTGACGTACAATGCCGTCTGATTCAACATCACCGATTTTTGTGCAGCTGTCGTCAAAAACCGGACCTGGGACAACAACTTCACCGATATAGCTCCCGCTGTCATCAGTAATAACGCCGTCGGCGTTCACCTTGTAACCAGTTTCTTGATTAGCTTTGCGGACTATACCGTCTTTTTCCAAATAACCGATGTTTTTACACCCCTGACCGACAACCAAACCACCGCGGACAAGACGAGCTATTATTTTAGACCCACTCGGATTTTTAACTAAACCATTAGACTGTATGCGTCCGACAATTTGTTTTTCATCATTTTCGATAGTGCCGTTTTTGTTTACATTGCCCAAAACTTCCCCTTTTGGAGTAATCGGTATCATTTGTTCCTGTATCAAACGTCCAAGAACCGTCTGTGTGCTGTTGATAATATTTCCTTTTTCATCAACATAGCCGATTACATTGCCTTCTGTGTCAAAAACTTCACCGTCACGGCCGACATAGCCTAAAATTTTACTATTTTTATCCAATAAAATTTTTGCAAAACCGCCAACCTCTCCGATTTCGTTTCCCTGAGCGTCAATAATTTTTCCAGATGGAACCATTTTACCGATAGCATCGCCGTTAAAGTTTACAACATTGCCGTTTTCATCAACATAGCCCATAACGTTGCCGTCTTTGTCATAAGCCAGTTGGCGAGACATTAGTCCTGCCTGTCCTATAACATTGCCGTTTTCATCGATGATAGTTCCGTCTTCAAGCATTTTTCCGATAATATTACCGCCAAAATCGCGCACATTACCGTTTTCATCAACATAACCGATTACATTGCCGTCTTTATCATAAGCCAAACGACG
>UQMA01000023.1 GCA_900542055.1 uncultured Azospirillum sp.
TCCGATAACATTTCCAAAAGCGTCGATTATTGCACCGTCGTCTTTTAATGATCCTATTTTTTTGCCGCCATCGCCGAAAACATTACCTTTGTTATCGACATAGCCCATAACTTTTCCGTTATTATCATACGCAAGGCGCAGCCCTTCATTAGCTGAACGAACTTTTCCGACTATGTTTCCGTTGTTATCGATAACATTGCCCTTTCCGTCGCTCTTCCCGATAACATTACCTTTAAAATCGCTGACATTGCCGTTTTTATCAACAAAGCCTATTACTTTGCCATTTTCATCATAGGCCATTTTTTTTCCGGCAACGACACCTATAACTTCACCATTTTTATCTAAAATAGTTCTGTCAGCCTGCATTTTTCCGATAACATTACCTTTAAAATCGCTGACATCGCCATTTTTATCAACAAAGCCTATTACTTTTCCATTTTCATTATAGGCCAATTCTTTTCCGGCAGCGATACCGACAATTTCACCATTTTTATCTATAACAGTCCCGTTGGCCTGCATTTTTCCAATATTATTACCGGTAAAATCGCTAACATTGCCATTTTCGTCAACATAACCGATTACATTGCCTTCTGTATCATAAGCAAGCCGCTGCCCCGGCGCCATGCCTATAACATTTCCGTTTTCATCGACAACAGCACCGTCTTCATTAACTGTTCCCAAAGTTTCACCTTTGAAATCACGTGCTGTTCCGTTTTCATCAACATAACCGACAACATTGCCGTTATTGTCATAAACCAAACTGCTTACTTTTGAGCTGGCATCACTTTCAGGAGCAGCACGACCGATAATATTGCCCTCGCCATCAATCAACATACCGTCATCGGCCATAACGCCGATTTTTTTACCGCCTTCGCCGATTACATTGCCTTCTCTGTCAACGTATCCTATAACTTTTCCATCATTATCATAAGCCAGAAGATTTCCGGAAGCAGTCAATTCATTACCATTACTGTCAACGATTGTACCATCAGGACGCGTTCTGCCTATAACGGTGCCATTGAAATTTTTAACGGTACCATCATCCTCAACATAACCGACAACCTGCCCGTCTTTATTTCTTACCAAACGGCGATTAACACTTTGCGCTGCTATATTTTTATCTGCGATAACATTACCGTCTTTATCAACGCGTCCGACAATTTCCCCATTAGCATCGACAACGCTGCCATCGGGCATAACAACACCGATGATATTTCCGTCTTCATCAACAGCAACTTGTCCGGTCTTAGTTACGTGCCCGATAACATTGCCGGCACTATCTACGACTTCGCCTTTTTCGTTTAGCCGTCCGATCACATTGCCGTTTAAATCAACTACGGTTCCATCAGGCATAACCCTTCCGATGATATTTCCGTCATCATCGTAAACATACCCCATATCAACAGCATGGCCAATTACATTGCCATCTGTATCAACCACAGTTCCATCAGGCAGCATTCTGCCTATAACATTACCATTCAAATCAACAACAGAACCATCAGGATTGACATAACCGATTACATTGCCATTTTCATCATAAACAAGTTTGCGGTTATTGGCGACGCCTATAATGTTGCCTTCGCCCTCCACGCACAAACCCTTTTCCTTTACTCTTCCGATTGGCATCATAAACATATCCGTCCTCGTCAGCATAACCGATAACCGATCCGTCAGGCCCAACAATTGCGCGTTGTTTTGACAAACTCTCTTTACTGTTTGTTCCCGATTTGACACCTCCGCCGATTCCGGGTGTATCACAAAAATTGCAATCCTCTTTATTAACAGCGTTACCGTAAACAGGAACCTTTTCAGATTTTGCACTGGCTTGTGTTACATTGCTTTCATGCCATGCAACAATAAAATTGTTTTGTACATTTCCAGCAACGACAGGCATCCAGCTCATTGTAATATCGCAGGTTTCTTTACCGCGCAAAATTTTTCCGGTGCATTGGTCGCTATATTCAAAACCATCGAACGGAGCTTCTGCCAACTGAACCGACATAATTGTTATAGACGCTTTGCCATTTGTACCGATAGTTAAAACATTTTTAGCATCGGCTCCTATAACAACCTGTCCTAAAGCAACCGGATTTGGAGTTGTGGTTATAGGCAACACACCATCGTCAACCGTGCTGAATTCTATGCTGTCTTCTGTTGGCACCGTTGTTGTAACATTGAGAGCATCATCATTATCGGTAAATACAGGCTCACTGTATTCTTCAATAGGCTCATCGCTTGAAAATAAAAGATAAAGCCCTAAAATAAAAATTACAAAAGAAGTTATACCAACCGCAAGAATTATGCGGTTGGTTTTTTTGATATAACTTTCAGAATGTGTTAATACTTCTTTACTCATTGGGTCCTAACTACACTGCAAAATACACCGTTTCTTCCCAATTTGCTGCAAACACTGTCACCTTCGTCAAGAGTTTTAACCGGTCCGATGCGGAGATGAAACAGCTCTTTACCTTGACCGTCGGCAGGTGCATCTACCGAGAAGAAAGGATCATAATTTTTCAAAATTTTAGCATATTTATCGGAAAGATTATCCCATAAACTCTCCAAATTTTCAACATTGGCATCCGTTCCAAGTTCTATGGAAATATTGGAATTGGCACCATCTGTAAATCCTGAGCCATAGCGATATTGATTTGATAAACTGCTTGCGGCCGGATCAAATTGCTGAGTATTTTGAATACGGTGCATTTTTGAATAGTCAAAATTTCCGCCATCAGCACCATAGTTTGCCCCCATACCGGCGCCGTTACCGCCGCGTCCGGAACCATTTCCATTTGCGTTACCGCTGCCGTTATTACCGCCATTACCGTATTCAGGAACAATAACCTCACTACCATTCATATTAATGTCAAACTGTCCGGTTGGATAGTTAGCAGCATCGCCTACGGGACCGGCGCTGAAATCAGGATATTCGGCGCCACCGGCTTTTGCTTTCATGTTTGGAATTTTATCCCCTCTATCCCATTCGTTAGCTGTAATATCATCAGCATAGCTGGCATTATCAAGTCCGGCATCATCAGAACGGCGCATTTTCAGGCAAACAATTCTTTTTCCGTTGCGCAAAACCATATCCCCAATAGCTTCAACAATAATCAAACGATTATTCGGACCTTTGGTACGAAAACCGACTGGGACTTCCATTCTTTCAACAATCAATGTTACAATCGGGCGCTGATGCATATTCAGTGATTTTGCACCAAGATCGATATAGGTAAAAATATCATCACGCCAAACACGTTCAGGTGCAATTATAACATCATCCGGATTAGGCACATATACTTCTATGTCAAAGCGAAATTTCGTCGGATCCAACGGAATATTTTCAACCCAACTGTTTTTCTGGTTGCGTTTTGTAAAAGTTGAATCAACTGACTTGCCTCCGGCACCGTAATACTTTGTAGCGTTAACGCGGCCACCGGAATTTCCTTTTCCCAAATTTCCACTGCCGCCATTTTCAGCACCGATAACATCAATATCAACAATTGCATTAGTTAAACGTTCTGTATTTACTCCCTCGCTGCGCGCATAAAAAACATAACGATTTCCCGAGCGTCCGAAAACGATAATATTGGTATCAACACCTACATTAGCGCCTTTACGCGGATACAGCAATAAAGTGCTGGGACCGGATATTTGCCCGTCAAATGTAGAATTATCACCGATATAAATATCTTCAATCATTTCCCATTCCGGAAAATTAATCATTGTAATCATGCCTTCGCGAAGACGCAGAGGAAGCACCAAATCCGGCGACCAATAATATTTAGAGTATGCAGGTTTGGTTTGTCCTTCACCCAAATTTTGCAGAGGATCCAGCCATGCACTTTGCATCATTCCCAAAGAATTAAATCCGGCATAACTCATATCCATTGGCTGATATTGCCCCTGAGATTGGTCGGCATTTTGATCCATACTGCTAATAGTTGCCTGAGCCCAGACTTGACCGGCCATTAGCACGCCCACCAAACCGAAGATACTTGTTTTTATAGATTTTGATAGCATAGCTTTATCCACCTTATTTTACTTTATTATAACTCAAAGAGTAGTTAACGACCGTAAAGCCGACCGGATTTTTCAAACGTTCTTTGAATTTTACGCTTTTATAACGATATACGATTTTCAATGAAGCTGTCCAGTAATTTACTTCCGGAGTTTTAGAATCCGGATACATATCACGCGTTTCATATTCGACCTGCCATATTCCGGAGCCCAATTCGTTAACCGTCATAATTCTGACATCTCTGATCATGCGGCGCGTGCGAATTAAATCCAGTGCTCTGTTAGCCGTGTTTTTAACAAAGTCATCATAAACAGTCGCTGATGACATTTCCTGAATAGCCCCTCCCGGCATCCAACGAGCTTCGACTTCCGGAATATCACGATTAAACGAACTGCGCATCAAAACATATTGACGCACAAACACTTCCGTAATGTTTTTTGCCTCGGCTAAATTTTGATTTACCGGCTGAATATTATAAACCTGTTCTTCCTTATTTTGGAAAGTGACCAAAAACGGTTCTACACGGTACAAGGGAATAACTTGAGTTATCGCCAAAAGCAAAATTATATTGCAGCACATGCTGATTGCCGTAATAATTGCAAAAGCACGCGCCGTCCACAAATAACGCTTTTCGGCAACATTTGCGACAAAAGCCTCTTTAGAAGAAGCCGACTCGCGTTTCGGCGCTGCTCCCGCCAACAGCCTTTGGTTAGTCCTATTAGTTCCGACCGGTGTAGCCATGTTTGAAATTCCTCAATAAAAATCAAATTGTTTCAATAAACCAATCAGGTAAAGTTTGAGGCAGTTCAACCTGCATGCAGGCACATGGAGATAATTTGAGTTCATCTGTTGCCTTACCGACTTCTACCGGCTCAGGTTCATAATATGAACCGAAAATACCGCAGCCGGACAGCAAGACTATTAATAGAAGTAATACTAACTTTTTTGCCATCAGAATATTCCTTTTTAAACTATAGTTAGTTTGAATTTAGACTCTTTTTTTATAAAAGTCTAACATATTTAGCGATTCAATCGAATTTTAGCCGATTTTATCAGAATTGAACCTCACTCTGATTATATCTTGTAACCGTAAAACCTAAAGGATTTATTAACCGACGCCCAACAAATATGCGTTCAGGTATAAAATAAGACGTTACCGAAGCCGTCCAATAGCGTGTTCTTAAAACCAAAGCTCCCGTATCCCCGTTACGATTGCGCTGCGAAACCTCATAAGTTTTAAAATCGACTTTCCAAACCGGACTTTTTTTACCGCCGACTTTTCCTATTGAAATAATTTCAACTTCCTGACTGATTTGATTTTCTACATTATATTTCCAAACCTTCTGCTGATACTTGTCAAATTCGGAATAAATATCATCAGAAGACAAAAAGTTAACAATTCCCCCCGGATACCAACGGCTCATCATTTCAAGCTGATCGTTGATTATAGTATTGCGGTATTGAACATATTGACGGACAAAAATTTCCATAAGCTTTTCTTTTGAAGCCATATTCATAGCTATAGGCTCATAACGAACCATATCATTGGAATCATTTTGATTTATGATTAAAAACGGTTCAACAGAAACCTGCGGCGCCAGCTTAAACAAAGCGAGCGAGCTGCTTAAAAAAATCATCAAAGCCAGAGTTGCCGTAAAGATGAACAGACGCGACAACCACATATAATAATGCATTTTGCTGCTGTGTTTTTCTTTTTCGGCCTGCCCCAAAAAGCGGTATGTTCTACCGCTTTTATCTGTAAGAGCCATTACTTTTGTTGCTTCAAGGATATTTCCTAATCTACTCATTCGCTGCTGTTCTCTTTAATAAGGCATACATATAGGCTGCTCATAATTGTCAATTTCTTTCTGTATAGCAGCATAACCTTCATTGCGCGCTTTTTCAATCACTTTTTGGTTAGTTTCTTCTGTCTTGATACTTTCAGCCAAAGGACCGCCCGCTTGAGTGTTGGCAGACAAGTTTACAAGAGCTTTAGAATCTTGAACCAAAGCGGAGTAAGTATTGTCTACTTTATCAAAACGCTCTTTTACGGTAGCATTTGCATGATTAATAGTATCCAATTCAGCTCCAGCTTCGCTAACCAATATATTTTTACGCTCTTTCAGCTTTTTGATAACATAATCATAATCGCTGCTTTTTGCCAAATCCAAATCATCTTTAAGAGAAAATCCCATTTGTTCAAACAACTCTTTCAAGCCAGTTTTAATTTCATCCATGCTTGCTTGAATTTCATCAACATTTTTCTTTATTCGGGTTTCTTTATCGACAAAGTGCAAAAAGTCGCCGATTTGGTTTTTGGAGAACATTGCTCTTTGATACATATTGTCCTCTGCGTTCAAATCATATTTTCCGGTTTTTTCCGCATTTTTTTCTTTTGCAATTAAAAGTCCGTATCCCTGATGAGGACGCTCATTTATCTGCAAACTACCGGATTTATAACGAAGGAACATTCCCAATTCGCTACTGGTAGGATTACTGATTTCACCGCCGGCATTACCGAGAACTTTACTGTCAACATCTGTATCTTTAATGACATAAGTATCAATGAGCTTTGCCACACCCAAAACTCTGTTGACTATATGCAATTCACGGCAATCAGATAAAGTTTCCAGCATTTTCTTATTATTTGCCGAACTTTGGGTTTGGGTATCTGTAATTTCATATTTTCCAACAGATAATGCATCAATCATATATGTTCCGCTGCGGCACGGCAACAAATTGCCGCGCATAAACGATTTGCCTTCTCCGCCCAAATTCAGAGCTGCCGACAGGTCCATTCCGCGTTCAATATAAGCTTTGTCAGAGAGCATCAACTGCCAAACATAAGGTTGAGTTATGCCATAATTCAAAAATGCCGTACGGCTCAATCGCCCGTCTTGGCTCATTTCTATTTTTTTATAGTCCGTCGTATCCAAATGCACCATATCGCGCACTGCCGGATAGTGAGCTGTTAACGGGGCTTTAGGTGCGGTAAAATCTCTTGCCTTAGCCGGAAGCCCGACAAAATATTGCGTATCAGCCTTATCACAAGCATAATTAGAGCAAACTGACTTTGTCAAAGCCGATTTGAAAGCGTCCGTCAGCAGTGAAATTATGCTGTCAGGATTTGCACTTCTAATTCCGATTGTTTTTTGTACGTCATGACTAAAACAGGTTTTAGGCAAATTTTTCATACTTTCAATCAAAGCCGCGTGTTTGGCAACAACTTTAGCATTGTTTGTCTTCAGATAAAGAGCATCATCGTTTTTCATTGCCGACAAATCTTCTTGATGTTTTTCAATCAAAGTTTCAGCACAGCCGCGAGCTTTATTTACCAAATCATCGGCCTTGCTTAACAGGCTTTTCAGACTGCTGTTTTTCAATTTCAGACTAGAATAAATTGAAACCAATTTGCTTGCTACATCGCTATCTGACTGGATGGCAGCAATTTGAGCGTCATATTCATTTTCAACAGCTATTATATCTTCCTGATATTTTTGACTGATAGTTTTTATTTTTTCTTCCGTTGCTGTTTTTTCTTGAGTAAGTTTATCTCGTTTCGTTTTGTATTTTGAAACTTCAACGCGTAATTTACCAAGTTTGGTAATTCCTTCGGCTTGTTCGTTTCCGGCTGTTGCCAAAGTTTGTTTTGCCAGATTAAAAGTGGAAGAAGAAGAATTTGTACCGCGTTCATTCATATATGTAATGTCTTTTTGCGCTGTTTCAGCCCGTCCTTCATTCAATTTTACATTTTCATCGACTTTATTGATTTTAGCGGTTGTTGAATTTATCATTGATGACCAGGCATCAATTTGTTCATTCAAATCAGTGATTTTGGCTTCATACGGTGCCAAAGCTGCTGTTTCTTTCTTTTTAATAGCCGTCAAAGCCTCTGCTTTTGCGGCCAAAAGTTTCGTTGTACCGGAACTCGAAGATGGCTTTTTCTTCAAAGCGGAGCTTATCTGATTCAAACCTCGCGAATTAGCGGCTTTTTCATCGCTTTCACTTTCACTGTTGTTCAGAATTTCCGCTATTTCAAGAGCTCTATCACTAAGATCCAACTTATTCAAATAAGCCTTCATATTAGCATATTTGCCATCAAGATATTGATTGTAGTAACTGCGTTGATCATTCCATAAAGGATAAGGATGAGCAGCCTT
The DNA here is from genome assembly GCA_900542055.1 of uncultured Azospirillum sp. Classification (GTDB taxonomy): domain Bacteria; phylum Pseudomonadota; class Alphaproteobacteria; order RF32; family CAG-239; genus JAFUYI01. Next base: position 8,179 of record UQMA01000023.1, read on the forward strand.
GCCATATACGGGTTTTTCGGAATATTGATCTTCCACCAAATATTGAGCTGCTTTGCGTCCTATTTGCCAATTGAGCAATTCCACTTCACGGATAGAATCTGAAAATTCTTGCGCCTTACTCGGGCTGGCAAACAAATTATCCGTAGATATTTGTGAATTTTGCGCTTCCAGCTGAGCCGAATTTTCTTCCGTTAATGTTTTGCTGTCCTGAGAAAGATCGATGTCTGTTTCGGCAAAAGCATCAACATCTATATCATTTCCAACTGAAGCATTAGCAACCTGAAAAGCTGCAATTGTCCACCCCGACAAACCTTTGCGTCCGTTATAATCGCAAGTGTTTTCAGGTTCGTTGTCCTGTCCAAACCATACGCTGTTTGGATTATCATATCTGCGGCCAACATATTTTATAACGCACTGATCGGCATTTTTCACCGCTTCAACAGCTTTGGCGTGTAATTGTCTGAATAAACTGTATTGTTTATACAAATCTTTATACCCCGGCAATTGCTGCAAAGCGTTATGCACTTTAACGGCTTCATTGACAATCTTTTGTGCTTCTGAAACTTTGCTCAATGCGGCAAGCTCAGTTTCGCTTCCTTGCAAAAGGGCTGAGGTTTCAGGCGCTTCGGGAACCATAAAAAGATCTGACAGTTTAGCTGCTGTTTTTGCCGCCGCCGTTTCAACCGTTTTCTCAGCCGACTGCGATTTTACGTCAACAGTTTCAGCTTTTTCTAAAGTTATTGTTTTGAGCTCAGCTGTTTTTGGCGATGTCATTTTAGAAGCTACAGCTTTAACTCGCGGCATTAACTGTGCAAAACCGACCCGAGAATGCCCATATATGAAAGATGTTTTCTTTGTGTCTTCACTTGTTGTCTTATCTTCTGTCGGGTATGGAGCCGGATTTACGATTTGCGGCTGGCGAAGCAGTCTGGCCGCATAATATTGATTTCTCATGGCAACCAGCTGTTCTGTAATTTTCAAAATATCGTTAAATTTACGATTGGCAAGATAGGCGCTGTAATTTGTACCGTTTTCGTCATCGGCACCTTCTGAATTTCCTTTACCGGAGAGTGTTTCTTCGCCGAATTGTTCAACATCGGTGCGCAGATTGGCAAGCTGGCTTTCCAATTCAACAATTGCCGTTCTCATTTCGACCAAAGTGTCATAGTAAAACTGCTGAGCTTTCATTTCATAAGCTTTGTTTACCCGCGAGTCTGTACTCGGGTATTGCAAAAACAGCTCTGTAAACGCCGTTTGTACAGCGTCCGCCTTGCATATATCTACCGAACTGTTTTCATCAATATCTTTTGAACCGGGGATTTTGCTTATAAGTTTGTTTATTTTTCCAGCATACTTTTCTATTCCTGCTTTAAGTTTGGTCATATTTTCTTTAACAGTAGCAACCACACCTTCCTGCACGGCATTAATCTGAGCCACAACAGTCTGCGCGGTGGCTTTTGCATCACCGGCAGCATCAAAAGTCACACCTGCGACCAATTGAGCGCTAACAGGCTGAGCAAAAAGCAAACACACAGCAAAGACATAAACAGTAAAAGGAATTTTTATATGCTTGTTAATCATCTGTTTTCTCCTTTATTTTTCCGTTTTGTCTGTTGCCGAAGGTGTTGGGGCTGAATTGTTTTCAGCCGGCTTAGCCGAATTACTTTCTGACGGCTTGTTTTCTTTAGCTTTTTCGGCTTCGGCTTTGGCTTTTTCTGCCTCAGCTTCCGCTTTTGCTTGAGCCTCCTTTTCTTGCTGAGCATATTCGGCAATTGCTTTTTCGCTTGCCTCAACAGCTGCCTCTGATGGAGCTTCTATTCCCTCTTCGATAGCTTTATCTTCACCGAATTTAGTCGCCGGAGTGGTTTCAACTTCATACTTGTCGGTTTCTGGATTAAACTTATAATTATCAAAATTAAAGTTTGAAATAGATGTATCGGCATTGATTTTCGAAAATGGACTGAAAGCTAAATCGTGACTGATTTGCAATTTCAAATCCTGTAAAATCAAATCGGTATAGTTAAGCAACGCCATCATATTAGATTTTTTAATATCAATGGCGGCAACAGATTTAGCAGCAGTTGAACCTTCCATTTCTGCTGATTTTTCTTTTTTATCGGTGGTTGTTTCATTGTCTTTCAACAATCCCGAACGAATGATTGTGTTGCGCTTAATAACTTCGTTTAAATCCGCCCAATACAAAGAGTAGTACACCTCGCGATACGCATAAACTATATTGTTTGTAACTTTGGTTTCTTTTTTCGGAGAAAGCAAAGACAAAGTATCTTTCAGATTTTCTGTTGAATCATAATTTTTAGCCAATGCAACCAAGCTCTTAATCGGTTTAAATTCCTCCATCAATTTTGCCTTTGAATCATCAAATGTCGACAAAAGCGAGTTGCTGTCTTCAACAATTTTGTGAATTTTCTGATAAGTTTTGCTGGTTATTTCAGCGCGTTTTTTCTGCAATTCAGCTATTTTCTTTGTATTATTTTTGGCATTTTCCGGATGTGCCAAAGTATCTTTATTCAACTCTTCGATATTTTTATCAATTTCAGCTATTTTTTTATTGCTTTCGCTACTAACGTTAGCCGCATCCTGCGCTGCTTTATCTTTAGTTTCGGCTTTCTTTTTATCTATTTTTTTAAACTTTGTTGCAAGCGAGGCAATTTTATCAGCGTCTAAATTTTTATAATCGGATATTGATTTCGCGTAGTCCAGAGCTTCTTTAGCCCCTTTTCCGTATTGGATAGTTGTTTGAATGAAAGTGCTTTGTTCAACTTTTTTATAGGTATTAATCGCCCAGCTTTTTACAGAGGTAAAAGTTTTTTTGATAGAATTGACAAAGTCGGTTTTAAATGGAGGCAGCAAAAAAGCCTCAGCTTTTTGCGGAAGAGAAAAAGCCATTACCGATGCAATTATGGCTGTTAATATCAGTTTTTTCATTTTGCATCTCCTTTTTTATCATCGTCTTCTTCAGCCTTTGCACTCAAACTTCGAGCCATAAGACGCAATGTAAACTCTTCCATAGAACTTTGCATATCAAGTATGCGGTTCCAGCGGCGAGCTGATTCCATCGCCTCGTCATTTGCCATTTGTAAAGATACGCGCGAATCTTTGCTCTCCGAAGCCTCGTCTTTTTTCTCTTCTTTTTTGCTTTCTTTTATACATTTCTGAACTTTTTCGGTACGGATGGTAAAAGCAAAGGCATAAATACGAGCCAAATCGGTACGAAGAATATTATCATTAAGTTCTTTTGAGGCTTGATGAGTTGCCACCTGATTTTGATTTGTATAATTCGGCATAGTATCTTTTGAAATTGCTTTTTCAAGCTTTTTCTTATCTTTGATATTTTGAGCAATAGCCTTAGCCTGTTTTACGACAATCTTATCAAATCCCGTTGCTTTAACAGCTTTGACTATACCTCCGATGTTTCCTTGTCTTGCAGAATTATAAACCGACTCAACTTTTTCTTTTGTCTGCTGAACCGTCTGAGCTTTTTTCTGAAGCTTTTCAACTTGCGTCATTGTGTTTTCAAAGGCTTCCATATCCGCATAAGCTTGCGAAATATTCAGCAAACCGACACATACGACCGATATCAGTAATATCTTTTTCATCATTTACCCCCATCGGTTTTTGCACCATCATTTTTATCATCGGTAGTTTTCTCAAGCACGTCTTTCGGCGCTTCGCAAATATACTTAACACTGCTCAAAATAGTTTGAGCCGAAACCAGCAAAGACATTTTATTTAACAAAATTTGTGTTTGCTCATTTGTCAAAGCAATAACCATTGTATCATCACGGGTATTATTGCTGTCTGCGCCGAGATCTTCCTGTTTATCCAAAGTGTCGCCATAGTTTGACGATTCATACTTACCTTGAGTTGCTTCCGCCAGCAAAGCAACAACTGTATTGTAAACCATAGATTGACAGTCTTTGCGGCTGTTAATAGCATCATATTGGTTTTTAGCATTATTTTCACTTACAATCTTAGTTGTGCACTCTTTAATCTTTTCGGCATCCTGCAAATCTTTAATGCTTATACCGCAACGCTGCGCCAAAGGAGAAATAAATGTTCCCTTTGAATCAATGCCAACACCCTTGGTATTGTCTGCAGCTTCATCAGCAAACATCATTTTGCTGCTGAAACTGATGGTGCTGTTTGACATTCTTTCAATTTTCATTGCCGGAGCCGTTTTTAAGCTCGGAGCTGTCTTCAAAGTCGGCGAAACCCTGAATTTACGCACCGCCGTTGCCGGCTGTGTTGTGGCAACCGCTTTTTGTTCAGCAACGGAAGAAGATAAATTTTTACTTTCAAGAGCCGATTTAACAGCAGATTTTAACGTTGTTTTTGCGGTTGAATTCTTGGCTGCAGAAAGCATTTTATTCTGCACTGAAACTTTATTTAATTTAGCATTTGCTGCCGCTGCCGTAACTGCTTGTTTCAGGCCTCCAAAACGAGTTCTTCCTGTTGTAGCATTGGTTATGGTCGGAGTTGAAATTTTTTCAACCGTGTCTGTTGGTTCATCAGTCTGCTCTGCATCAGCATCATCCGTTCCGTCAGCGTCTTCTTCAACGACCTTATCCAAATCAGTATCAACGGCTTTAACATCAAGCTGCCGCAATGGCTGGAGGGTATCCATTCTCTGCAATTCAGCTGAAACCGGACTTACTTGAGCAGAAATCGGGAAAGACTGTTCTGAGGTTACGGGTGTTGCAAGCATTTCCTGTGTTGTCGCTTGCTGATAAGTTTCGCTATTTGCAAATCCTTCAGCTGTTTCTAGTGTAGAAACAGATTCAGCATCATAATCGGAATCATAATCACTGTCATAGTCAGCGCTGTATTCTTCATCCTCACCGCCGGCGCTCTCTTCGCCTTCGTATTCGCCTTCTTCATCGCTGTCGTCATAGGAGTCTTTTCCGACTTTGCTGTTCACCATATCCATCAAGGCTTGATATTCTTCCTGACGTTTGGCTATTTCACCTTGATATTTATTATAAGTTTCCATTCCTTCGCTAATGCGTTTCTGTGCATTCTGTGCGGTTTCTAAGGCTTTTTTAGCTTTTTCAGGATCAATTCCTAATTTTCCGGTAAATTTTGCGAGGGTGCCGGCGGAATCTCCCACAATAGCGTTAAGATTACTGCCGTTAGCTATGGTTTCAATTCCCTGTTGGATACCTGTTTGACCTTGCGCCACAATTCCGACTGTGCCCGCAATGTTTCCGGCGTCCATGGTCGGCAGTCCCGCAAAAGCAGGAAACGCGCCGACAACAGTCGCCACGCATGCCAAAACCATATAAAAATACTTATTTTTTATCATACCACCCTCCTATGAGATTTATCCTCATAGTATATGATAACAAAAAAAAACTATTTTATAAACTTATTTTATGCGGTTTAGGCAAGATTTAAATATTTTGTAACAAAGTTTTCTTCGCCATACTGCTTTATCAAATCTTCAACAAGCAAAACATTTTTACGGCTGGAGTTATAAAGCTTCAAATACGGTCCGAGGCCGCTCAAATTCACATCCAAAATAACCGATTCACCTGTTGCCGGTCTGGAAAGCAAAATTGCATAAGGGAAATCGCGGTACGATTTACCAAAAACAAAGTCAATTTCGCGCTGATTCAAATTCCAGTTGGCATAATCCTCAGGACGGGCTTGCGGGTTGCGGAAAAAGATAACCGTTTGGCATTGACCGCGAATAACCTCGCCGACGCCAAGAGAGTCTATAATATTCGGCTGTTGAAAAGCGCACAAATAAGCCTGACGTTTTTTACGACCTTCTTGCAAACCAATCATAAAATAGTCACGGAACATCGGGTGTTTGAGCATTGGCGCAGTTTCATCAATCATAATCAAAGACGGAACGCCGGTTTCGCCGGTTTCAGATTGAATACGATGCATAATATAGCTGATAACCGCAGGCGCCAAAGTATCATCTTCAAAAATATGCGTAAAGTCAAATGCCATAAAACGTTTACTGTGCAAATCAAGGCTATCATTTTTAGCATTAAAAATTTTGCCGTATTGATCAGGGTTAACCCAGCGGTACAGTTCGCGGCGCATGTTTCCCGTCGGAGAAAAGCAACTCTTGTAAAGATTACTCATAACTCGTTCTTCAGGGCGCAGATAATCAAATGCCGTTGTAATAGCACGGGCAATTTCGCGTTCAGAAAGGGCATCGTCAACCATTGTAATGGATTTTATCCAGCGACGGAGAAAAGCACGGTTATTTGGTGTCGGCGCTGTATCAAACGGATTAAGCGAAACATTTTTTTCATCGCCGTCAAAGCCGATATAAGCCCCGCCGACGGCTTTGGTAAAAATTTCAGCACCCAAGTGTCTATCAAAGAAAAATACTTTCAAATCTTTGTGGCGCATCGCCTGACCGGCCAAAAAAGTAAGCAAAGTCGTTTTACCTTGTCCGGTAGGACCGATAATGCAGCAGTGGGCAACAGCAGCTTCTTCGGAAGAAACGTGAAACTGAAAACGATAACCTGAACCGGTTGTGGTGCGAAACGTTGTAATAGCCCCCGGACCCCAGTCGCATTTATTAAACCCTTCTGCCGGTTTATCAAACGAAACTGCCGCTGTAACCACACGCGACAAATATCTGTATGTCCGAGGATAAGTGTCATAAGTCGGAAATTGATTGAAAAACGTAGCTTGAGCGACCCAGCCCTCACGCACAGGTGTAACGCCGAACAAACGGCAAATACGTTGAACTTCGCTTTCAGCAAAGTCTATTTCGGCCTTGCTTTTTCCTTTTAAGACCATAGTCATGGCATATTCAGTAAGCGCTTGATAGTTGGCATCACTGTCTTCAATCGAGCTCATAGCGTATTGATATTGGTCAATTACATCTTGCGAAAAGCTGGTCATGCGCGCCATATTGCGCTGCTGAATCAGCAAGGCTTTAGCTGTCGGACGATAAATAGGCTTGATGTTGTGAAGCAAGCTCAATTCGCAATCAATTGCCAGCAAAGAAACAATCATAGATTCATCCATATAGTCGCCTGATGAACGAATTCCCATAGTGATGGCCAATGTTTCTCGATCGCCGGATTTAAAACGAATCATTCCGTTTTCTCCGGTAAAATGAATCTGATCGGCAGTTAAAAGCTCATTCAGCTGCGCACCTTCCGCATTGCCGATTTTAGGATCGGGAGTCGAAACCGGACTGCATAAGCGGCTGAAAACGTGGAACGGGCTATCTGTCGCCTTGCTGTCTTCACTTTCCTGCATAGCGTGAACACCATATTCGCTCAATGTTGCAAGCAAAGTCTGCGAAGCATAATTCAAATCTTTAAGTGCATCGGGGCGATCCGGAACCGAAATGACAATATAATGCGAATTGCTGTAAACCCTGTCTAATGTTGATTGCCATGTATAGGCAACTTTTTCGAGAATCGGATTGTCAAAAGTATTTTCGATAACGTCCGCAGGAATACGCTCACGCAAAGTTATAACACGCGCCGTAACCTGCAAGTCTGCCAAACTGTCAAGCCACGACTTGCGCGCCTCGGCCATAGAAATATTTTTTTCTTCCGTAGCAAAAGCCAAATCAAGACCTTCCACCTGAAAAACACGCGCAAATGAACCGTTATAGCAACGGATTGTCATACCATCGGACATCAACTTATTAAAAGGCAAAAAATCGGCAACCTTTGACTCGTTAGGCTGAGGCAAAATTATACGTCCAAGCTTCGTAATCCACAAACCGGCAAAAGCCGCCGCAGAAATGAAACCGAGCGTTGCGACAATAACTTCTTTGCTGCTTAAACCCTGCACAAAGATGTTAAAAAAATCAAAATCAGGGTGCAAATTTATTCCCCTTTGTTTTATACAGATTGTTAGTTACACGATAAGTTTGCCCAAAGGCCTGAATCATATTAGAAATATGCGGTTCTTTTGTTCCCCATAAAATTATGCCCGAATGAACAATTAAAATTGTGATCACAAAAAGCAACGGGTTTACATCAAAAGCCCCGATTGATGTAAACATAACCGGAAACTGCAGTCCTAAATTTAATAGCACCGGCAAAAACGGTCCCCATAATATTTTCGGAGGACTGGCAACAGCTTTTAATATTGGTTCTCTCATAAAAACTCCGCATGATTTTTTAGTCAATTTTACAAGAAAAGTTTTTGCTTTGCAACAAAAAACCTCGACAGGCATTAAGAGCAAAAAAATATGCCGCGTTTTGCGGCATATTTTTGCACTTTGCTTCAGAGTTTTAGAATTTTAACCCTTTGCCGTTGAGAATATCCGTTCCCAATCGAGCACCAGACGCACCGGTTCCAAAAATATCCCCGCCCGTACCGGTAACATCTCTACCTTCTTTGGCAACATCATTAATTCCATCTAACGCTGCGCCAACTTTTGCACCTGCAGTACTATTTTTGGCCTCTTCTTGGAGTTGAGCAATTTTCTTGTTATTTGCCTCAACGTTATCCGGATTTTCCTTACTGTCTTTTCGCAGTTTTTCAATCTCACTGTTGATTTGATCCTGTTTTTTCTTATCAGTATAGTTCTCTCCGACTGTGGCAGCCACATTCTGAACATTGCCGGTAACATTTTGTACTGAATTTGATAAAACGCCTCCGGCATCCATCACAGCACCGCCAGCATCCATAAGGTTAGCCAATTTTTCGCCGAAATTGCCGCCTTTTCCGATATTTTTCATAGCATTTTTAACATTTTTACCGGCATTGATACCATTATCAACTGCTGTTTTGACATTTTTAGCAGCGGTATAAGCTGAAGACGCTGTGTTATAAGCTTTTTTACCTTCAGATGCTACTTTCTTTATACCATCTTTGAATTTTTGCCAGCCTGTGCGCGTGTCAACCTCAGTAGCTGATGTCGGAACATTGATATTTATTGACGAAGGATCAATTTTAGTCGGGTCTTGAACAAGACTTCCGAGACCAGGCTTTTTACCTACAACAGTAACACCGGCCAAAGTTCCTCCATCAAAAGTTCCATTACCGCTGATTCCAGTGCCGTCGCCAGCAGATTGAGGGCAAGCCCCAGCAGCGCAGTTGCCTTTAACCGTATCATCAGCGGCAGTTCCGTTGCTTGTTGACAAATAGTTTCCGTAACTCAATTCTTTCAGAGCCGTATTGTCTCCTGTAAAAAACGTTACAAATGGAGCAATCATAGAAACTAAGAATAAGCTGATGCAAATATTTGCCAGATGCTTGAAACTTATTTTACCGAAAATAGCCGCAAAAGTAAAAGTGATAAGACCAATACCGCCGACTACATAAATGAGCATACGCAAATCTCTAAGAGTAGTTGCGACCTTACTCCGCATTTTTTCAAAAATACCGGAAGCCGCTTCTGCATCAGCCACGCTCAAAATAATCACTGCAACAGATAAAAAGGCTATTAAAGAAATTTTATTTCCAAATTTTGCAAATTTTCTCATAGTAACCTCCTTATTTCAATGTATCCGTAACATTTAACACATCCGCACCGACCATATATTGGATAATGCCGGAAGTTAACGCGATAACCATCAAACCGATGATAATCGCTCCTAACCATTTCCAGTTAAAGTTGCCGAAAAATCCGCCGACAGCAATCGCGATAATACCAAAGCCGGATACGGCAAATATAATTTCGCGCATTCCCTGAAAGATTTCCCGTCCTTTTGCTGTAAGGTCCGAAAACAATCCGCTACCGGCAGCAGCAGCTGCAAAAGAATTGGTTGCAAATAAAATTGAAGAAACGATGAACGCAACCAATGCCAATAAAATTATTTTCTTTAATTTTATGTACAACATCTTCTTTTCCTTTCCCAAAAAACTTTATTCTGACAGGGGGCTTATCCTATGCCATGGCAGGATTGCCCCCTTTATTTTTCAGATTACATGCTTGAAGCCTGGCTGAATGTATCCTGCAAACCAGCGCTTGTACCAGCAGAGTATTGAACAACTGCGTTAGCAGCGGCCAAAATAGCCAAACCAACAGCCAAACCGGCAAACCATTTCCAGTTAACTTTACCGAAAATAGCCAAGAAGGCTACAGCTACCAAACCAAAACCACCGAGAACGAAGATGATTGATTTTACTTTTTCAAATACGTTTCTTGTTTTGGTCAAAGCAAGCCCCATAACATCATCAGCGGCTGCGTCGCCCATCATAGCAATAGTAACAACAAAAATCATTGCCACCATTGTCCAGATATTTTTCTTAATAAATTGCATAGTTTTTCTCCTAATTAATTAAAAGTACTTTTTATACACTTTTAGAATACCTGATTTTAAGCAAAAATACCAGCATTATAATAAAATCCAGTTTTTTATTAACATATTGTATTTAATATATATTTTTCTCCTGTAACAAAAAATTCATAGTAAGAAAACGGCATTTTTCGGCATTTTATACATATAAAAAACACTCGTTTTCAAGAGTCATTATTAATATATATACGGTTGCAGCAACCCCTCTGCAATTATTAAGAAAAGGTAAATAAATACTTGCAAAATTACAGATTTTAATTTATTGTTAACTTTCAGAGGGGTTAAGATTATGAAGAAGACGTTAAAGATATTTTTAACTAGTTTTGCGCTTTCTTCGTTTGCAATTTGGACTGCAGACGAGCTGTTTCTTTCTGTGTCCTCAAACCAAAACCAACCGATTGAAATTCCACAAAAAAATATTGCTCTTTTCTTTCAAAATCAAAGTCAGAACTTTCCGGCTTTAGCTGTTAAAGGTGTAAAAGAGGAAAAATTAGCGACCATTATTCCGGTGGTTTCAAAAGAAGATTCTGATATAAATGTCAATGATTATGCGAGTCTTTTTGCTTTGCCTAACAACGCTCCCGCCGTTAATATTTCTTCGGTAGAAGATGTTGCCGATATTCCTTTGGAATACGGAGCACCTAAAAAAATTAAGAAAAACGAGAAAAAAGAAGATATTGCAAAAGCGATTCTGCCAGTTAAGAAAACAATTGCCGAACAGGTTGAAAAACATTCTGATTTAAGTAATTTTAAATCCGATTCCTCAAACGCTGTCAGAGAAAATACACCTGAAAAAGCTGACAATATAAGCAAAAAAGAAGAAATCAAATTAGCTCAAGTCTCTTTACCTGCAGCAAATCTGGAAATCGACACTCAAAGTCAGACTAATATAGAGTCGGACAGCGATATTATACCTATTGAAAACGGACAAGCTCAGAAAGAAGAAAAAGTAGAAATCGTAAACAATGCTCCAATGAGTCAAGTAGCTATGGCCGGTCCGCAAATAACAGTTGACACGCTGGCCATCGAACAAAAAGAAGCCGAAGAACAGCCTCAAAAACGTGAATGGCACGCAATGCCAACGGTTAACAACGATAACCCTTGGGTTGTTGCAAAAGGAAATCAGTATGCAAAAAACAGCAAAATTGTTGAGGATTTTGCCGATATAAGCACTGATGCAGAAATAGAAAATTTATTGGCTCCTAAAAAAATGGAAGAGGAAGGCAAAGAAGTTCAAACTGCTGAAATGGTTAAAAACATCTTGATTCCGATTCCTGAAGATATCCTTAATGATAAAAATTTAACACCGCAATTAGTTTCGCCTAAAAAATCTGAAATCGAAACTTATGCGGAATCGGATGTTGATGAAAATGAAGATAAAGACGAAGGTTCAACTTTATTAAAAAGTATTACCTCAATATTCAGCAGTTCTTCAGATTCAAAAGATTCCGATGCTGCTGATGAAGACGCAGGCGAAAGCAAAAGCAGACGCAAAAAAGGACTTTTTGCAGCATTCAGCGAAGATAAAGCTGCGACCAAAATTCTTCCGGCTGAAATGAAATTGGCATTTCAACCCGGTCGCGCAGAGATTTCGGGTCAGACATTGCGGTGGATACAGGCTTTTGCCAACAAAGCTGCTGAAGATCCTGATGTTATCTTAGAAATAAGAATCGACAAAAACAGCTCTTACGCCTTGCAGCAACGCCGTTTAGACCTTCTTCATACAATTTTAAACAGTAAGGGTATAGACGGAGGAAAAGTAAATACCGTGTTTACATCGCGTGAACCTAATTCCTTTATTATCAGGACATTACGTTTAAGTGATAACAGCCATAGCAGGCCTGTAAAAATAAACCAGAGAAAAAGCGCTAACTACCAGACATGGTAATTTTTGCAAAGTTTCTTGATTATTTTTTTTCAGCTTGTATTATGATAAAAAAATTATGATTAAAAAACAACTTGGGAAACACAAAAAATGAGCTACAAATTTCTTTTATCAGCCGGTTTTTTAGGAGTTCTGTTTGTATCTGGTTGTGCCAGCGACAATGGATCCGAATATGATTATTCGGCACCGCAACAGCCGGTTGCAACTGTTAGACAGTCTTGTCCTTCAGCCCAATATCCCGATGCTTACGACGCAAAATGCACTGCGGAAGATGAATTTGTTAATTACACCAAAGTTGCCGCCGATTATCGAGAATTTGGCGAACGCACGCCGCGTGACCATATGGTTGTAAACGGCGGCGCCGGTAGCAATATGTCTGCAACAATTCCACCGACGGTTGAAGGTGAAGTTATTGATTATGAAACAGAAGTTGCCGTAACAGACAATGGAAACGGCTCCGATGATGCTGAAATTTTAGCTGAAGAAGAAACAACGGTTGATGAAGAAAACGGATATGCAGCTGATGATCCAGTTGAAGACTGGTTGGCTGAAGAAGGAAAAAGTCTTAAAGGTATTTTAACCGAATGGTGCGATCGTTCAGGTTGGAGATTGGTATGGAATTCGAATCGCAACTACACTCTGACAGCTGGCGCAATGTTCCGCGGACGTTTTGCCGATGTAAGCTCAGCTTTGGTCAGAGCCTTTGCAAGAGCGCGTCCGGCTCCGATTGCCACTTTTTATAAAGGAAACCGCGTCTTGGTAATCGAGACTATGGAGGATGAAAATGCGTATGAATAAATGGATTAAATACAGTTTAGGCTTGTTTTTTGTCGCACTTGCAGGAGCTTGCTCTGTTGCTACAAGTATGGATGCCGAACTAGAAAGAGAAACGGCAGCGACATCAGAATTGAAAGAAAAAGCCAAAGCTCCGGCTGAAATTGCCCCTAACGACGTGGTTAGAGTGAAAGAAGATATTTGGCTCGGCGATAAAAGCGAAGTTGAATATGACGGTTCTCCGCTTCCTGCCTATTTGGAGGCCAAAGAAGGCATTACTTTAATCAGCAATCGTCCGATTACTCTGTTTGAAATCGGAGATATGATTAATAAAATCACCTCTTTGAAAGTAAGATATGCTTCTCATTTGGAAGAAGATTTAATTAAAAATGCCGAAGATAATGAACCAACTCCTGACAGCATGAATGCTCATTGGGCTGCTCCGGGGAAAATGTTGGTTTCATACCGCGGACCATTAAGCGGATTGCTGGATGAAGTTTCATCTCGTTTTGGTTTGTGGTGGAAATATGAAAAAGGTGAAATTTACTTTTATAAATTTGTAAGCAAAACATTTGTTTTGTACAGTTTACCAACAAAACAAAGCGTATCCAATGATATTGGCGGTTCTTCAACCGACTCAGGCAGCGGCGGTTCATCTTCTGTGAAATTATCGTCATCTGCAGAATTGGAATTGTGGAAAAGCATTGAAGATTCTATAAAATCAATGATTAGCGATGATGCTAAATTGTCGCTTGATTCGGCAAACGGAACAATTTCATTAACGGCTACTCCGGCAGAAATTAAAAAAGTTGCTCATTACATTAATGAACAAAATGCACGTTTGTCGCGTTTGGTCGCCATCAGTGTTAAAGTATTGCAGGTCAATATTTCCGACTCCGATACATTCGGTTTGGATTTCAAGGCTGCTTTTGATGATGGAGGAACCCAAATTGGTATAGCGAGCGCATACAACGGTTTGGCCGAAGATATCGCCCAAAACCTGACAATGCAGATTATGCCGGGGAACTGGAATATAAACACAAGCATTCAGGCTTTGTCAAAGCGTAATACTACAAACTTGATCACCAGCGGTACTGTTACGACAATGAACAATAAACCGGCTCCTATTCAAGTGGTTAAAAAACAGAATTATATTTCTGAAATTACCAAAACAAACAGCGGCGGAGACAATGACAGCTATGACTTGTCTACTGAAACAGAAGAAATTGAAACCGGTTTTACTATGAGTGTTTTGCCTAGAATTTTGGAACACGGCCGTATGATGTTGGCATTTAATTTGACTCTGTCTGATTTGCTTGAACTTCAAAAAGTAGACCTTGGCAGCGGCGGCGGTGAATATATTCAAAACCCGATTATAGAATCACGCGGTTTTTCACAGGAAGTTGCTCTTAAATCAGGCGAATCTTTGGTTCTTACCGGTTATGAACGCGTTGAAAACGGCGCAACCAAAACCGGTGTGGGCTCAGCTACAAATTCGCTGTTAGGCGGTTCGGCTGTTGCTGAAAAAACCAGAAGCATGTTGATTATTATTTTAACTCCAGTTGTGCTTGAGTCTCCGTTAAATCCGGAAACCCGCGTGCACAACTAAACTAAGAGGAAACAAGAGTGGTAGAAGACGCAAACATAGTAGATGGCAATGATGGCAGCCGGACATGGGGTTCAAGCATCTATGTCGATGGTATCGAATATGCCACAAGCCTGTTTTGGCAGTCTTTGCAAAATCAGGATAATCCTCAGCCGGAAGTTATTGAATCTTCACAAGGCGTTTTGGAAGGAGCTGACTTATTTTGTATAAAAAAAGGCAAGACCCCGCAATTCGGTATTTGCGTGTCGGGAGACGGATATAAAGCGAATGAATTTGTAGGCGCTCCCACAGTAGCTACCGCGCTTGCCGATCAGCCTTCTTTTGTCGCCGTTTTCAAAGTGGATAACGGTTGGTGGTATGTCTGCGTCCGTGACGACGTTATTTTAGCAAACGGCGATATGCTGTATCTGTCGGAAGAAGATGCCAAAAAGCAATTTATGAGCATGTTAATGGTTCCGGATTGGAGACTGAAAATTGCGCCTCCGGAATGGGGAATCGAAGATACTTTATATCCTGATATTGCTGACATTATGCAGCGCGGAAATAGAGTGCGTCTGCAAAAAATCAATGTAAAAGGAAAGATGTTTTACGCAATTGCCGGTGCGGTTGCATTTGTTGCTCTATACGTGGTCTACAAATTGTTTATGATGCTTTTTGAAGCACCACCTGCTCCTGTGATTGTACCTATTCAGCCTAAAGTAGCGGCTCAGCCAGAAGTTCCGCCGGAACCAAAACCATGGGAAAATTTGCCGGTGCAAGATACTATTATGCAGCGTTGCTATGCCAACACAATGCAATTTATTAAAATTTTGCCTCCAGGGTGGAAAATTGGTCAAATCAATTGTTCGTTGGGTGGTACAAGCTCTTCTTGGACAAGGGAATTCGGACGTATTTCTATTATTGATAAAGCATTAACAGACTCCGGCGTTGACTTTTCGGCTCGTTCTATTGCTGCTGACGGCAATGCTGTTATGGCTGCAATTTCTATGGGAGCAATTGACACCGAAAATTCTGAACCCAATAAAAATATGGTTGATTTGAAGAATACTTTAAATGACTTTTTCCAGTCAATCGGGCAGTCTGTGGCTTTGACTGATTATACATACACATCACCGCAACAGAATGTTTACCGTTCAGTCAAATTTAAATTTTCGTCAGGATATAATCCTCGCGTTTGGAGCAATTTATTAACAAAATTCTCAGGTCTTGAGATGAATACAATACAATACAACCCAGATACTGGGGTTTGGGATTATGAAGGAGCTATCTATGCGTTATAGTTTTAGAAATACATTATGCGGTTTAGCTGTTTTGGCGGCGGCCGGCTTGTTGGCAGATTATGCTTATGCCCAAGGAACTGTCACTTTACTTGCTGATGATGACGATGATCAAATTAGTTTAGCTCCCGATGCCGGTTCTGTTAGTGATGACATTTCATTAATGGATCATAATATGGATGTTGATGTTTCGCTTCCAGACGCTAACGGCGGTTTGATTTCTCCGTCCGGTTCGGTTGCTCAAAACAGCACACAATCGGATGTTATTCCTATGGATGTTGACAACACTTCACCTGATCAGGTTTCTGTGAACTTTGATGATTCAGATTCGGATTCGGACGGTGATTTGAACATGCAAATTCCAGCCGCTCCGCAGCAGCAACCTGCTCAAAACGCGCAGCCAACAGGCAATTTATTGGGCAACAGCGCTCAGCAGCCGACTCCGGAAGCTATTATTGCAAACGATACAGTAAACAATGAACTGTTCAATAAAATGTCCGATTTGGAAAGACAAACAACATTATTGAATTTGGAACTCAAAAAAGAACGTGTCGCTAATGAAGTAGCTGCCGTAAAAGCTCAACGTCAAAAAGCCATTGAAGAAGAAAAAGCCCGTAAAGAAGAAGAAGAGCGCAAAAAAGCTGAATGGCAGAATGAGCAAGATCGTTTAATGGTTGAAGAACAGCGCAAATTAAAAGAAGCTGAAATAGCTATGGAAAAGTTGCGTCAGGAAAAAGTTGTAAAAGCTTACAAAGAAACTATGTTGGCTTCAACCCAAAAATGGATTAAGAAAAATGCCGAAATTTATGCGGAAATAGCAGAAAAAGACAAGCAAATAAAAGAAATGCTGGCTGACTACAAAAATAAATTAGGCATTTTGCAGCAGAAAGCCGAAGAAACAAAAACCAAAGCAGAAGCTGCTCGTATTAATCACGATAAGAAAGTAGCTAACCTCGAAAGCCAAATTTCGATTTTGAAAACCAGATTGGAAGCTGAAATTGAAAAGGCAAAACAAGCTGCTTTAACTAGAAGAACTTCACAGAAAAATCCTTTTGCCGGTGCTACGTCTGAAGCAGTTGCTCCAGAAAAAGTTAAATTAAGCAAAGAGTACGCCATTATGGAAATTACCGGTCAAGGTGAAGAATTGGCTGCTAAATTAATCAATGAAGAAGGCGATATCTTCATGGTTAAAGTTGGAACGACATTACGCAACGGCTATACTGTTGATGAAATCAGTCAAACTTTCCTGAGCGCTGTTAAAGATAATGAAAAAGATTATCTGTATTTCTCTGCCGGCGGCATTTTGGATCGCGAACCGATAAAATCGGATATTAACATTAAAGCACCTGAATCGGGAAACAATAATGGCGGCAGCCAACAGAGA
>UQMA01000024.1 GCA_900542055.1 uncultured Azospirillum sp.
AATGTTTCATATATAAATAATTTTTATAAATTAATAATAAAATCCAGAACGATTAAAATATACAAAAATAAAATTATGTCAATAACTTTTTTATAAAAAAAATGGCGGTTTTTAAAACCGCCATTTAATAAAGAAAAATTATCATCTAGTCAACAGGAGAAACATGCCAAATATTTTTAGCATAATCCATTACCGCCCTGTCGCTTGAGAAGTTTCCGATACGAGCCACATTGAGTATTGCCATTTTAGCCCATTTTTCAGAATTTTGATAATCTTTTTCAGCATGGTGCAAAGCTTTGCTGAAATCTTCCAAATCAGCCAAAACCATATAATAATCCCGTGATAACAACTCTTCATAAATAATCTTGAACAACAAAACATAGTCTTTTTCGCAAAACATATTTGAATTCAGAGTGTTTAATATACGTTTGATGTAGTCTGATTGATTATACACATCATACGGTTTATAAGAATTTTCACTGTGCATTTTGGCAATTTCTGCTTCTCTTAAACCGAATAAATAGAAATTATCTTCTCCAACGGCTTCCCTTATTTCGATGTTAGCCCCGTCATAAGTTCCAACAGTTAAAGCGCCATTGAGCGCAAATTTCATATTTCCGGTGCCTGAAGCTTCAAATCCGGCTGTCGAACTTTGAATGCTGATATCTGCTGCCGGAATTAAAGTTTCTGCCAAAGAAACTTTATAGTCAGGAATGAAAACAACTTTAATCATATCGTTGACGCGGGAGTCGTGGTTGACAATATCCGCAACGTTATTGATCAATTTAATGATAATTTTTGCAAAATTGTAAGACGGCGCAGCTTTTCCCGCAAAAATATAAGTTTTGGGATAAGAGGGATAGATGTTGTCTTTTACAATAGACAAATAATCGCCGATAACCTGTAAAATTGTCATCAGTTGACGCTTGTATTCATGAATACGCTTTGCCTGAACAATAAATATGCTCTTGGGATTAACAGCGATTCCTGTTGATTTAAGAATCTTTTGCGCCAATTTTTCTTTGTTTTGCTGTTTGATTTGCATAAATTCACGAACAAAATCAACATCTCCGGCATAGTTTTCAATTTGCTGCAGCATGTCAAGGTTTGTTACCCATTCGGTTCCAATACGAGATGAAATTAAAGTAGACAAAGCGGTGTTTGCATGATACAGCCAGCGGCGCGGTGTTATTCCATTGGTAACATTAATGAATTTTTCGGGCCATAATTCGTAAAATTCCGGAACCAAACGGGTTTTTAACAATTCTGAGTGCAATTTTGCAACACCGTTAACTCTGAACGAACCGACAATTGACAAGTTTGCCATACGAATAATCTGGTTGTCGCCATCGCCTGAAACAATGGAAACTTTGGCTAATTTTTCAGGCGAATTTGCAAATTTTGTACGTGCAAATTCAATAAAGCGGCGGTTGATTTCGTATATGATTTGCAAATGGCGGGGCAGCATTCTGCCTAACATGCGTGCATTCCATGTTTCGAGTGCTTCCGGCAGCAAGGTGTGGTTGGTATAAGCAAAAATGCGGGTTGTTATATCCCATGCGGTATTCCAAGATTGGCCATACACATCAATTAATTGGTGCATCATTTCTGGAATTCCTAAAGCCGGATGAGTGTCATTCAGCTGAATGCAAATATAATCAGGCATTTTGTGGAAGTCATTGCTTTTTTCCAAGAAACGGCGGATAATATCTTGAATAGCGCAGGAAACAAAGAAATATTGCTGTTTCAACCGCAATTCACGTCCAGATTCAATGGCATCCGACGGATAAAGAACTTTTGAAATTGTTTCGCTGGCGATTTTATCACGCAAAGCGTCAATATATCCGCCTTTATTGAACACATTTATGTCTAAAGTTTCGTCGCCTTCTGCCGAAAATAAACGCAGATAGTTTACAGATTTTCCGTTGTAGCCGACAATCGGAAAATCAAAAGGAATTCCGTATATCGGACGGGTGTTTTTCCAAACGAAAACAGGTTCTCCGGTGGCGGCGTTAATCGTGGTTTCTACTTCACCGTAAAGCGGAATTGTTACTTTGCGGTCATAACGTGCAAATTGCCACGGCGAATTTTCGCCATCCCAGCTGTCGGCTCGTTCGACTTGATAACCGTTTTCAAATTTTTGTTTGAATAATCCATATTCATAGTTAATGCCATATCCAAACCCAGGTATTCCCAAAGAAGCCATAGAGTCCAGATAGCAGGCGGCCAAACGTCCAAGTCCGCCGTTTCCAAGAGCAGGGTCGTATTCAGTATCAAATATTTCTTCAAAAGAATTCCAAGGCCAACCTTCAATTTTAATGTCTTGGAGTGCGTCAAACAATCCGAGATTATGCAAATTGTTTTCTAAAGAACGACCGATTAAATATTCAATAGAAAGGTAATAAACACGTTTGGCGTTATTTTTATTGTAGCGGGCAATTGTTTTATACATTCTGTCCATAGCAAATTCGCGTACAGCAAGTGAAATGGCTTTTAACGCTTCTTCTTTCGTTATTTCGCAAACGCGTTTTCCTATAAAGTAGTTGATATAATGTTCAATCGACAATTTAAGCCGTGCTTTGTCGATTTCGTTTAGAATTACCGAATTTTTTGTTGCCATTTTTTTCCTCATAATATCTGAATTATTCAGCTGGCAATTTAGCCGAAAATTGTTTGAAATATCGTTAACGGCAATAAGATAATCTGCAATTTTATAATTGCATTAACCGAAAAAAAGAATATAATCCTTGTGTCTGAATTTATAAGAGGTGTTTATATGAAAAAATATATGCTTCCGGTTATTGCAGCCGGAGTTATGATTTGTTCGGCGGCTAAAGCTGATACTGTTTTTGATGCGTTGGCTGAAGCTTATCGCAGCAATCCTGATTTGCAGGCACAACGCGCCTATTTGCGTTCGGTCGATGAAAATGTAGCTATTGCAAAATCAGGATACCGTCCGAATATTGCGTTAACGGGAACGTATAGCAATTCTAATACAAACAACAGTTTGAACAGCAAGGAAGAAGGCAGTGCCTCTCATACTTTAGCTGCAACAGTTAGCCAGCCTTTGTTTTCTGGATTTTCAACGGTTAATTCCGTAAAATCGGCAGACAGTGCCGTTCGCGCTGCGCAATACAATTTGTCAGATTATGAGCAAAGCATATTTCTAAGTGCTTCCGAAGCATATTTAAATGTTGTTCGTGACAAAGCTATCGTCGATTTACAGAAAAATAATGAAAGATTGTTGAAAAAACAATTAGATGAAACAAAAGAACGTTTTAATGTCGGTGAATTGACGCGCACTGATGTTGCACAGGCTAAGTCAAGCTACTCACAGGCTGTGGCCAATCGGATAAGCGCCGAAGGAACATTAGAAGTTTCAAAAGCTGTTTATAAACAGGTTATAGGTAAAGAACCGCAAAATTTAAGCGAACCGGATAATATCCATACATTTTTGCCTCCGACGTTTGATAAAGCTTTGAGTTATACTTTGGATAACAACTTTGCTGTTTTGCAGGCAAAACAAAATTTAAATTCCAAAGATTATGCTGTTAAGGCTAATTATGGCGCTTTGGCTCCGCAGCTTGCCGCTGAAGGAAGTGTTTCAAAAACCAAAAACAACCCTAAACACCATGGTGATGAAACCGGTACGGTTGATGATGTTTCTTTAGGCTTAAATGCAACCATTCCTCTTTATGATGCCGGTGAAAACCGCGCAAAAATCCGCCAGAGCAAATATGCCAAATGGCAAGCGCAGGAGCAGGTTATGAGCGCTCAGCGCACAGCTGTTTCAAACATTACAAGCAGTTGGGAAGCTATGGTGACTTATGATGCTAAAATCAAAGCATTGATTGATCAGGTGGAAGCCAATGGAATAGCTTTGGATGGCGTGAAAAAAGAAGAAGCTTTGGGAAACAGGACTATTTTGGATGTGTTAAATGCATATCAAACATTGCTCAATTCTCAAGTCGAAGTCGTTAAAGCCCGCCGTGAATATTATCTTTATGCTATGCAAGTAATGCAGGCTATGGGAAAATTGACGGCGAAAAATCTGAAGTTAGATGTTGAATTATATCAACCTAAAAAATTGTATAAAGAAACCCGCAATAAGTGGTTGTCGACATCTATTGATAAATAGGAAATAAAATATGGCAAATCAGGACGCAAAAGAACTGACAATGGATGAAATTTTGGCTTCGATTAGGAGCATACTGCACGAAAACGGCAGATCTCAACCGAAAGCCGAAGAAAAAACACATAGTTTAACGCCGATGCCTTTTGTCGGCAATATTTCTTCACTATCGTCTTTGCGTTCTGATTTATCGGAACCTAAAACCGCAATAAATGTTCAGCAACAAGAAACAGAAGTTGATGAAAATGATGTTGCTTTTATATATAGTAATATTCAAAAACTAATGCGGCAGTCTATGGAAGAAAATGCCCCTAAAGAAAATATTGCTGATGAAGAGCCGCATTTGTCGGTCATTGTTTCAGACACTGAAGAAAATTCTAATAATGAATTACCGGAACCGAAATTTGAAAAAATACCTGAAAAAGACGAACAAAACGTTGCTTATCCCTCAATGGAGGTTGAAATTGAGCAAGATAATACAGCAACGGAAATAGTAAAAAGTTTTGCAAAAATTTTTGCCGACAGAAACCGTGAATTGCCAGTGGCAGACTTATCCGTACGCAAATTGGCGGAACAGGCTGTAATTAATGAAATAGTTCCGGTTTTACACGATTGGTTGAAAAATTGTCTTCCGGATATAATCGGCAAAGAAATTGAACGAGTGATGGTAAAGGCCGGCAAACGCTAAAATTTTTAGTGCCGACCTGAAATTTTTGTGCTCCCGCGAAAAGTAAGCGGATTTTGATGATTTAAACTACAACAAACAGGAAATAACAATGTTGGAAAAGACCTACGATCCTAAAAATTTTGAAGAAAAAATTTATGCCTCTTGGGAAGAAAACGGCTATTTTAAACCTAATATGAATAAAAACAAAGAAGCATTTGCTGTGGTTATTCCGCCTCCGAATGTGACAGGTGTTTTGCATATGGGACACGCGCTTGATGATACTTTGCAGGATATTTTAATCCGCTACAACCGTATGCAGGGCAAAAATGTTTTATGGCAGCCGGGGATGGATCATGCAGGTATTGCCACTCAAATGGTTGTGGAACGTAATTTGGCTGCGGAAGGAATTACACGTCATGATTTGGGACGCGAAAAGTTTATTGAAACAGTTTGGAAATGGAAAGAAAAATCAGGCGGTACAATTTGCAAACAATTACGCCGTTTAGGGGCTTCGTGCGATTGGTCGCGCGCCCGTTTTACTATGGATGAAGGTTTGAGCCGCGCCGTTCGCAAAATTTTTGTAAATTTGTATAAAGACGGTTTGATTTACAAAGCTAAAAAACTGGTTAACTGGGATTCAAAATTTATGACGGCGGTTTCCGATTTGGAAGTTATTCAAAAGGAAACAGTAGGCAAGATGTATTACTACAAATACCCGATTAAAGGCGAAGAAGGACAGTTTGTTCATATTGCAACCACTCGTCCAGAAACAATGTTCGGCGATACGGCTGTTGCCATTTCCAAGGATAATGAAAAGTTAAAACATCTTATCGGCAAAGAATGTATTATTCCGATTATCAATAAAGCCATTCCGATTATTGCAGATGACCATGCCGATCCGGAAAAAGGGACAGGTGCGGTTAAAATTACGCCGGCACACGATTTTAATGACTTTGAAGTCGGCAAAAGACATAATTTGCCATTGATAAATATTTTGAATCCTGATGCTACCTTAAACGAAAATACTCCGTTTGCAGGACTGGATACACAGACTGCCCGCAAAAAAACTATTGAAACTTTGGATTCTCTCGGCTTGATGGATAAAATAGAAGATCATCCGATGGTTATACCTTATGGTGACCGCTCAGGTGTTGTAATTGAACCGTTAATGACAGATCAATGGTTTGTTGATGCACCGAAGCTTGCGGTTGAAGCTATGCGGGTTGTTGAAAACGGCGAAATGGAATTTGTGCCGAAAAGCTATGAAAAAACCTATTTTGAATGGATGCGCAATATTCAGCCATGGTGCATTTCACGTCAATTGTGGTGGGGACACCAAATGCCTATCTGGTATGGTCCCGATGAAAAAGTTTTCTGTGAAGAAAACGAAGAAGAAGCGCAGGCTGCTGCTGACAAATATTATGGCAAACATGTTGAATTGCGTCGTGAAACAGATGTTTTGGATACATGGTTTTCTTCGGGATTGTGGGCATTTTCAACATTAGGATGGCCTGATAAAACTGAATTTTTGGATACATTTTATCCGACTTCTGTTTTGGTTACAGGGTTTGACATCATCTTTTTCTGGGTTGCCCGTATGATGATGATGAGTATGTATATGATGAAAAAAGTGCCTTTCAAAAAATGTTATATTCATGGTCTGGTTCGTGATGAACAAGGGCGCAAAATGTCAAAATCAAAAGGCAATACGGTTGATCCAATGGAAATTATCGAGAAATACGGTGCCGATGCCTTGCGTTTCTTTATGGCAGCAATGGAAACTCAGGGACGTGACATCAATGTTTCAGAAGCTCGTATTCAAGGCTACCGTAACTTTGCTACAAAACTCTGGAATTCGGCGCGCTTTGGCGAAATGAACGAATGTGTTTTGCCTGACGGCTTTGATGTTGAAACTGTTAAACATCCGGTTAATAAATGGATTGTTGCAAAAGTTCGTCAAACTTCCAATGAATTGACTGAAAATTTAAACAATTTCCGTTTTTCGGATTCTGCCAACGGTGTTTACCAATTTGTTTGGGGAGCGTTCTGTGATTGGTATATCGAAATGATTAAGCCGATTTTATATGGAACAGACGAAGAAAATAAAACAGAAACCAGAGCTGTTTTTGCTTGGGTATTAAATCGAATTTTAGTTATTTTACATCCGTTTATGCCGTTTATTACAGCAGAATTATGGAATAATTCCCACAAAGTATCAGATGATATTATTGTTGCGCCATGGCCGAAAGCAGAAGAGGTTGACAATGAAGCCCTGAACCATATTGATTGGGTTGTAGAACTTATCACGGCTATTCGTTCTTTGCGCGCAGAAATGAATTTGCCTGCTGGCTCAAAATTGACAGTCTATTTGCAGGGCGCAAATGAGCAATCAGTTGCTAATATTGAACATTTTAACGATATTATTAAAGCAATGGCTCGTTTGGAAAAAATTGAACCTTACACTGGTGAAATAACTCCGGATATGGTGCAAACGGTTTTCCGCGAAAATACGGTTTTGATTCCATTGAAAGGCGTTGTCGATTTTGCAGCAGAACGTGAAAGATTGCAAAAGGAATTAGCCGGATTAAATAAAAACCTTGACGGATACGCCCGCAAGCTGAGCAATCCTGCTTTTGTCGACAAAGCGCCGGTCGCCGTGGTTGAAGAGGAACGCCGCCGTCAGGCTGAAGCTATGGATAACAAAGCAAAAGTTGAAAAAGCTTTGGCGCGTATTGTCGGTTTGTAATTTAGTCGGATAAAAATAAAAAGTCCTCCTTAACGGAGGATTTTTTATTAAATGTTTTATGAAATATTATTTTGCTGATTAGGCAGCCGAATTACTGATAGCTGTTTGGTTCAGAGATAAACACTTTCTGAAATTCTGCAAAATATTTACTTCTGGTGTAAAAGGTGTTTTTGCTTAGGCTTAACTGACAAGAATGTATCTTTTTTATAAAGTAAATTCTTTATAAGAGGGATAATTTTTATAACTTTGATGAATTAAATACTTTTTCAAATTTCTTTATTTTAGCATCTAATGTTTCGGCATCTTTAATTGGCAGTTTAAAGTTAGAGAAACAGACTTCATTGTCTTATGAGCAACGGCATTTTATATATCAGAATCTAAAATCTATATTGGTATTTTGAACTAATCTGCTAACTATGCCTTACTTATGAGAGAGCTTAAAGATACATTATGGTAACTTTTAGACAATTTAAAAATTATATTCCAAAAATACAGTTTAACTTTTGCTCAAAAGAAAACCCCGAGTGAACTCGGGGTAAAAAGATTTTTTTATTATTTAGCGTGTTGTTTGTCTCCTTGTCTGATTGTTCAAAGGAGAATTGCTGCTGTTTGTTCTTGAGGAATTTGCAGAGTTGTTTCTTCCTCTATGTACAATCAAACCTTGTTGTTCAGCTTGAGTACGTGCATCTGTAAAATCGTGGCGCGGTAATGAAAATCTTGTTAAGTAGATTTTTTTCAGATCACAATCTTCCAATTGTCCGTTAACATCTTCAATTCTGGCTCTGGCATTATTCAGGCAATCGGATACAGCCTTTTCAGGGCTTTCGCCTTTACCATCTATATCCTGATTATTTTTCAAAATTTCTATATAGCGTTTATCAATATCTTTTTTCGCTTTTTCGGTTTCGGTTGCGCACATGGCGGCATAAATGCCTTTCATTGCGGTTGGCGACAAATCCCTAACATTGGTGTCAAGACTGTCTTTTCCGGTTAATGAATTCTTTAAGGCATTCTTTTCGGCTTCATTGCGCAGCAGATTTTCTTTACCTTGCAGCAAATCGCGAACAGTTAAGCTTTGTCCGGCGTTTGCATCATATATTTTGTACAGTGATACAACGGCCATAGTAGCGCCGATAACTTGAGAAGCACCGTTGGTTTCTCCTCTATCTGTTGTTGCCATTCCCGGAGTGCCCTTGGCTACGGCCTCTTCAAACTTAGAGCGCAAACCAAAATCTTCCCACAAATCACGGAACGGATGCAGCTGATAAGCGCCGACCGCCCAACGAATACGGCGGCAATCAGGATTGGTTCTGTTCTTTTCTGCATTAACATCTTTACCTTTTGCTTCCCAGTTGGCTTTTATTTGCATGGCCAAATCATATTTGTAACGATACAATTCCGGACTGTTGGCATCGGCTTTTTTGGCTGCGGCTTCGGACATTTTATCAAAACGTTCCGCGTTAATTTTATGGCCGACCGGAATCATCAGTCGTTTAGCGCAGGCTGTTCGCATAACGCCTTCATTAGAATCACTCATTCCGCCGTATTTAACTTTTGTAATTCCGGCATCTTTCATTACGCTGGTAATCAAATAAGCTTGATCATCGGTCAATGTTTTTCCAGGAGGCAAAGAATATGCAATTTCAATCTCACCGTTTTTATTAATACGTGTATAAATTTTAAATTCGTAGTTGCACTTAATTTCACCTGATTTCGGATCAACAGTAAAAGGTTTGCGCAAAGGATCCGTGCTTTCAGATGGATAAGCCGTGAATGTCTTCCAGCCACCGTTCCAACAACTTCCTTCATACCAGCTGTAACCGCGGGTTTTGTTTTTGTCCATCCATTCACGCAATCCTTTGTTTATGGTATCCAAATCTTTTTGTTTGGCAGCTTTTTCTTTGGCCAATTTAGCTTTTTTTTCGGCTTCTTTCTTTTTTTGCTCGGCTTTTTGAAGCTTTTTTTCTTCTTTTAAGCGTTTTTTTCTTTCTTTTTCGGATTCTTGAGTTTCTGAAGAGTTTTCGTTATTATTCTGATTTTCCTCTTCATCAAGTTCGTTATTTTCATTTGCAGAACTTTCATCATCAGCTTCTTCATCATTGTCTACGGCAGTATCGTTAACTTCTCCGGCACGAGCATTCCTGTCGTCTTTATCAATATTTTCAAAAGCTTCAGTCGCGCCATTTTCATCGTCTTCCGCATTACTTTCGGTTGAACCGAAAATAATTTGTGGTCCTTCAACACTGTTGAGGTATTTATTTTCTTCTTCAATGGCTTTAACACTTTCTGAAAAAAGTTCTTCAGTTTTTTGATCGGCATTTTCCAATTTCAAATTTGAAACATCAACCGTTAATCCATGGCGTTGTAAAAATTCGACCATTGCCATCATTTTTTCAGGATTCATATCTTCTGGTGAAAATTGAACGCGTCCGTCGACAATTTCCATAGAAATGCCAGCCGGTTGCAATGAGTTAATTTTCATGCTCAAATTGCCGTTTTCATCTTCTTTGATAGGAGACGCCTTGAAAGGAGTTACGCTTTCAGAATCAGGGGTTTGAGGATCTTTGGCAGTTGCAAAGCTATTTATATCCGCTTGTATGTTGTACAGAGCAGTATATTGTTCTGGATGGCTGTGGAGCATTTCTAACTGGTGGTCGATTTGTCCTTTTTTCATATTTTCTTTACGTTGCTCCAACCCGGCGCGAACATCATCAAAAACATTGTCTTGCGGAATTTCGTGGTCTTTCGCTTGTTTTTTCCAATAATTCTCGATTTCCTCGGATTCGATGCTGCTAAGGCGATCAGCGTTCAAAGCAAAATATGGTCTGTTGTTTGCCATGGTAAATTCCTCATATTGATTTTATTAGCCATATCATAACATAATTGTACAAAAAAACAAGTGTATTTTGACAAAAAAATCAGTGGTAACGGCGAATAATTCCGCTCAACACGCCTTGAATTTTTACACGTGATAAAGGCAGCTTGCGTATTTCATAATCCTTATTGCAGGGAACAAGCCAAACCTCATCTTTCTTTTTTTGCCAAATTTTAAGAGTGGCTTCGCTGTCGTCAACCAAAGCTACGACAATTTGTCCATTTTCCGCAACTTGCGCCCGTTTGATAATGGCTGTATCACCGTCCATAATTCCCGCTTCAATCATTGATTCTCCCTCGATTTTCAGTGCGTAAAAATCGCCGCGGTCAATAAAATCAAACGGAACGGAAATAGTTTCATTTTCATAAGCTATTGCTTCAATCGGCGTGCCGGCGGCAATTTTTCCGTACAAAGGAATTTGGGCAGAAGAATTTTGCAATGCCAATTTTATTTTTTTCTCTTCTTCAACGATTTCACGCGGCTTAAAGCGGGGAATTTTCAAAACTTCAAGAGCTCTGGCTTTATGTGGAAGTTTGCGGATAAAATCGCGTTCAATCAGTTCTTCAATAAGGGCATAAATTCCCGATTTTGATTTAATGCCGACAGCCTGTTTCATTTCTTCGTAAGAAGGGCAACACCCGTTTTCTTTGATTGTGTTATCAATAAACATAAGCAATTTGTACTGTTTTGGGGTCAGCATGGCAATCTCCGTTTAAATTCAATATACAAATGTTCTACTTTAGTTCTTTTTTGCGGTCAAGCGTTTTTATTTTCGGTTGCAAGTTATTACAGATTTGTTTATAGTGTCCGACAGTTTGATTGCTAACTTAAAAATAGGAAAATACTGATGGCTACTGAAACAAATATTCATAGAGAGTCAAGATTGGCAAAGCTTGCCTCATTGCAAGAAAAAGGCTACAATCCTTATCCTTATAGTTTTAAACCCAATGCTTTCGCTGCCGATTTGCAAAAAAAATATGCTGAACTTGCTGCCGGCGAAAATACAGAAGACCGCGTTACTGTTGCCGGTCGTGCAATGGCTGTACGCAACAGCGGTATGTTTATCGATTTGAAAGATAACAGCGGAAAAATTCAGATTTTTTGCCATAAATCACATCTTGACGAAGCAGGGCTGGAATTGCTCAAATTTTTGGATGTCGGTGATTTGGTCGGTGTAAGTGGCTTTGTTCGTCGTACGCCGCGCGGAGAGTTGTCAATTGCTGCCGAAAAATTCGACATTATCGGAAAATCATTACAGCCGCTGCCGGAAAAGTTTCATGGTTTAACAGATGTTGAAGCTCGTTATCGTCAACGTTATGTTGATTTTATTATGAATGATGACAGTCGTGAAATTTTTAAAAAACGCTGCCGCATCACTTCGGCGGTTCGTCATTATTTTGAACAGCACGGATTTATGGAAGTGGAAACTCCTATGCTGCAAAGCATTATGGGCGGAGCTAATGCCAAACCTTTTATTACGCACCACAATTCATTGGATATGGATTTATATTTGCGTATTGCTCCCGAATTGTTTTTGAAAAGATTGGTTGTCGGCGGTTTTGACCGTGTTTTTGAAATCGGACGCAATTTCCGTAATGAAGGAATTGATAAAAAACATAATCCTGAATTTACAGCTTTGGAAGCTTATCAGGCTTATGCTGATTATAATGATATGGCCGAACTTATTCCCGATATGCTGCGTTTTGTTTGCCGTGAAGTTAATGGCAGTGAAATCATAGAAGTTAACGGAACTGAAATCGATTTGTCAAAGCCGTTTAAGCGTGCCTCAATTGTGGATTTGGTAAAAGAATATACCGGCGTTGATCTTATGCAGGCTCAAACGGTAGAAGAAGCCAGAGAAATGGTAAAATCCGTTGGTATTGATGCTTCGGGATGCAGTAATTGGGGAAAAGTTGTACAATTGGCATTCGATGAGAAAGTAGAACCCAATTTGGTACAGCCGGTTTTGGTGATGGATATGCCGCGCGATATTTCGCCTTTGGCCAAAACTCATCGCAGTAATCCTCGTTTGGTTGAACATTTTGATGCGTATATCGGCGGTATGGAAGTAGGCTGCGCTTATTCGGAACTTTCAAATCCGTTAGAGCAGCGTGCACGTTTTGAAGCGCAATGCGCGGAACGTGAAGCCGGAGATGATGAAGCTCAAATGTTGGATGAAGACTATGTTACCGCTCTTGAAAATGCTTTGCCTCCGACAGGCGGTATGGGAATGGGAATTGACCGATTGGCAATTTTGCTGACCGGTGCTGAAACTATCCGCGATGTTATCGCTTTTCCGACATTGCGCAACAAATAGGACTGATATTTTGGTTCACCGTAAGTCAACTATGAAAAAAAGCGGCACACAGCGTTTAAAACGCCGTGTGTCGCAGTTGCAATTGCCTTTTGAAAAATCATTCAGAAAAAAGGTGAATGGACGAACAAAGCCGAAAAACAAAACATTAAGAAAAATTATTTTTGTGCTTAATTGTATTTTAAGCACAATTTTATTGTTTATGCTTTTTGCTGAGTTGAAACCTAAAACTCAAGAAACTTTGCCAAATCTCCAAATGGAAAAATATCCGGTTGTCAGTCAGAGAAAAGAATATACGGCAAAGCAAGAAGAAAAAGCCTTTTTAAAAACAGCCTTAAATCATGATGAAGACGATGAATATCGTTTGTTTCAACTTGAAAACGGTTTGCTGAAAAATACTCTTGAAATTGAAGATGTTTCGCCAATTCTGCCTAATGAAATTGTTACTCGAGTCGATGATATAAAACTTACAAATGAAGAAGTTTATAAACTTTATGAGGAGAAAATTCCGGAAGATATTGTTATTCCAGAAAAGACGCCGGCGAAAAAAACATCTTTACCGATGATAGCCATAGTTATTGATGATATGGGAATTAGTGTCAGCCGCACCCGAGATATTGCAAGTTTGAAATATCCGATTAATGCCTCTTTTTTGACTTATGCTAAAAATTTAAAAGGACAAATATCTTTAGCCAAAGCCAGCGGGCAGGAAATTATGGCGCATTTGCCTATGGAACCGCAGGTTATGCAAAATTTTACTCCGACAATGTTGACTACAAAAATGAATGATGAAGAATTGTTGTCCACTTTGCGTAATATGCTTGAAGCTATTCCCGAAGCTAAACATGTAAATAATCATATGGGAAGCCGTATAACGGAAGATAAACATCGTATGGCGGTGGTAATGAAGGAATTGGCAGCCCGCAAGATAGGTTTTTTAGATTCTAAAACAACGCCTCATTCGGCGGCTCCCGAACAAGCCAGACGTTTTGGAATTGATTTAACAATGCGTAATGTGTTTTTGGATAATAAAGATGATTTTGACTATATTACAAAACAGTTGAAACAAACAGAAGAAATAGCGAGGAAACGCGGCTATGCAATAGCAATAGGGCACCCTAAAGCGCAAACATATCAAGCTTTGAAAGCTTGGCTCCCGACGGTAAAAGACAAGGGGTTCCGATTGGTAAAAATCAGCGAATTGTCTGAGTATATCAATAAAAAGTCGAAAAAATAAATACTTATCTAAAAATATGTAATGACTATTACAAGTTACCGAATGGGGGTGTGATATTTAATATCACACAAAACTAAAAAAAGGCTTTGTTAAACAAAGCCTTTTTTTGTTGGTAGGGGTAGTCAGACTCGAACTGACACGGCCTGAGGCCACAAGATTTTGAGTCTAGCGCGTCTACCAATTCCGCCATACCCCCATAAGACGAATAGATAAATAACTTAATATTTTTCATTCGTCAATAGTTTTTTTACTAAAATTGAATAATATTTTTTTTAATATGAAATTTGAAAGCAAAATCTATGCCTAAATCGGAAAAAAAAGCTCTTGATTTGTACAAAAAGAAAAATTATTCGGCGGCTCTCACAGCTTTTTTCAAAATTGACAAAGCAGAACTAAACCGTAATGACATTTTGATTTTGATAGCAAACTGCTATGATGCGCTCGGACAAAAGAACGAAGCTGTTCAATATTATAAAAAAGCCTTGCGTGTATGTGGAAAATCTGAAGTTGCGGCTGCTAATCTGGCCATTATTTATTATGAGCTCAAAAAAATGTTTTGGGCTAAGTGGTACGCGCTTAAAACACTGCGGATAAATCATTATAATGTGTCGGCTTTGGTGGTGCTGGGCAATATATGCTATTGCGCTAAAAAATATCCGAAAGCTTTGGATTATTATCAGCAGGCATTAGAACAGCAGCGTGAGTTCTATACCGCAAATTTTAATACAGCCGGAATTTATTTTGAAATGAAAGATTATCCGACGGCTTATTTTTATGCTCGCCGCACCGTTCAGCTTTATCCTCAGGCGCAAGAAGCCGCGGCCTTGCTCGCAAATATTTGTTTAGAGTTGGATAAAAATGAAGAAGCCATAGAAGTGCTGGCACCTCTTTATGCGCAAAATCCACAGGATTATTGGGTATGCAATTCAATCAGTCAGGCTTATCAGCGCTGCCGCCGTTATGCCGAAGCGCTTGATATGGGGTGGCGTGCGGTTAATATTTCAAAAGGAGAAAATTCCCAACATATAAATTTTGGTTATTTGCTTTATGAAACGGCTATTGAATCGCCTTATGCAGATGTTAAAGGCTATGCTCGTAAATGGCTGCAGCAATATCCCGAAAGTCCTGTTGTCAGACACATGGGAAATGCAATTTTGAATGCCGAAGACGTAAGTCAAATAAACAGTTTGTTCGTACGTGAAATTTTTGATGCTTTTGCTGATGATTTTGAAGATGTTCTTCATAGCCTTGATTATTCTGTTCCCAGTTTAATGTCTAAAGATCTTGCTTCTCTGTATTCCAATCTTCATTTGAAAAAAATGAAAATTTTAGATGCTGGTTGCGGAACGGGATTATGCGCTTCATATTTGAAAAAATACGCCAAATTTCGTGGTTTGGACGGAGTGGATATTTCGGCTAAAATGCTTGAAGTGGCAAAACTAAAAAAACTTTATACCCATTTGTACAATGAAGATATAAATGGTTTTCTGGCATCAAATGTTGATGAATATGATTTAATAAATGCGGCCGATGTTTTTACATATTTCGGAGAGTTGGGAAGTTTGTTTGCCCTGCTGGCTGCATCGCTGCATAAAGACGGACGGGTTTTGTTCAGCGTCAGCGAAAATTACGTTAATGATAATAATTGGTTTTTGCATGCTTCCGGACGTTTTTTGCATAACAAAACGTATGTCGAAAATTCTTTAACCAGACAAGGTTTTTTTGTTGAAAAAATGAACCGCGTGCGTCTGCGTAATGAAGGAGGACAGCCGGTTTATGGTTGGATTGTTATGGCGCAAAAGCAAAATTGAACAACAAAAAACCTCTCAAAAGAGAGGCTTTAAATTGCTTATATCTGCTATGACTATTTTTTAGCAGCAGTTTTTTTCTTGCTTGCAGATGCTGTGGCTGTTTTGGTGCTTGTTTTTTTGGTCGAGCGGGCAGCAGCGGCAGTTGCTTTTGACCTAAGCTGTTCAACAGCCATTGTCCAAAAATATTCATCTTTGCCTTGAGGGCAGCCTGCATTTTGCCAATTATAATATGCAGCTTCCCTAATGGCATTTTCGTTAACTTTTACCATGACTTACTCCAAATAAAAAAAGTTCGTTTAAACAATATCTAATATACATATAAAAATTTATCCGTCAATACAGAATTGTAAATAAAAATTTTAATAAATAAGGAATTAAACTTGCATTTATAGAGATAAGAATTTATAGATTAAAAACAAGAAGGCTATCAGTTTAAATATTAGTTTTAAGGGTTATTGTATGGAAAATTTATTATCAAAAAGTGAAATGGAAGCTGTAATCGGCGGTGATCACGGTAATGTTTTTGCGGTTTTGGGTATCCATAAAGATAAAGGCAGCAAAAATATTTTTATTCGTGCTTTTCTTCCTCATGCTCGCTCGGTAGAAGTTCTTAAAAAAGATGATGGCAGTTCTCTCGGCAAAATGTCAAAATTAGATGAACGCGGTTTCTTTCAATTAAATCTTGGTAATGTAGGTGATGTGAATTATAAATTTAAAATTGAAAATGATGCCGGTATTTTTTATGAAGCGGAAGACCCTTACCGTTTTATGCCGACACTGGGAGATATTGACGTTTATCTTCTGGGCGAAGGCAATCACCTTGAAATGTATAAAAAGCTCGGTGCCCATGTTGTTACGATGGATGGCGTCAAAGGCGTTAGTTTTGCCGTATGGGCGCCAAATGCCAAAAGAGTTTCGGTTGTTGGAAATTTTAACAATTGGGATGGGCGCTGCCATGTGATGCGTAAGTATCAGACATGCGGTGTGTGGGATATTTTTATTCCCGAACTTAAAGAAGGTGAAATTTACAAATATGAAATTAAAACCGAACAGGATTATATTTTGACAAAATCCGATCCTGTGGGCTTTTTTGCCGAACGCCGTCCGAATACGGCTTCTGTTGTATATGACCTCGGACATTATCATTGGAATGACGATGAGTGGATGCAGCATAATAAAAACCATAACGCTTTAGATCGCCCGATGTCTATTTATGAAGTTCACGCCGGTTCATGGCGGCGTAAAGGCGAAAACGGAACCGAATTTTTAACTTATCGCGAATTGGCTGATACTCTGGTGCCTTATGTGACAAATATGGGGTATACGCATGTTGAATTTTTACCGCTGGCAGAACATCCTCTAGATGCTTCTTGGGGGTATCAGGTTGTTGGAATGTTTGCTCCGACCAGCCGTTACGGCACGCCGGATGATCTGCGTTATCTGATTGATAAATTTCATCAGGCGGGTATAGCCGTTATTATGGATTGGGTTCCGGCTCATTTTCCGAAAGATGCACATGGATTGAGTGAATTTGATGGCACGCATTTGTATGAACATGCCGATCCCCGCAAAGGCGAGCATAAAGATTGGGGAACAAAAATTTACAATTACGGCCGTACAGAAGTATTGAATTATCTTTGCGCCAATGCCTTGTATTGGATTAAGGAATATCATATTGACGGCCTGCGCGTTGATGCTGTTGCTTCTATGCTGTATTTGGATTACTCTCGCAAACCCGGAGAGTGGATACCGAATATTTACGGCGGTAATGAAAATTTGGAAGCAATTGCGTTTATTCGCAAAATGAATGAGCTTGTTTATGCTGCAAATCAATCTGTTTGTACCTGTGCTGAAGAGTCAACGGCATGGCCTATGGTGTCAAGACCGACTTCTATGGGAGGGCTGGGATTTGGATATAAATGGAATATGGGCTGGATGAATGACACGCTGAAATATATCAGCAAAGACCCTATACACCGTAAATACCACCATGGAATGCTGACATTCGGCTTGCTTTATGCTTTTAATGAAAACTTTATTTTGCCGATTTCTCATGATGAAGTTGTTCACGGCAAAGGTTCCATGCTTTCCAAAATGCCTGGAGATGAATGGCAGAAGTTTGCCAATCTTCGTGCTTATTATGGTTTTATGTATACCCACCCTGGAAAGAAACTTTTGTTTATGGGATGTGAGTTTGGGCAAGATTGGGAATGGAATAGTGCGGAAAGCTTGCGTTGGCACTTGCTTGAATATCCGATGTATAAAGGTATGCAAAATTGTTTGCGTGACTTGAATTTGATGTATAAAGGCAATGCTCCGCTGTATGAAATAGATTTTGAATATACAGGTTTCGAGTGGATTGAGCACTCAAATGCCG
This sequence comes from uncultured Azospirillum sp., assembly GCA_900542055.1. Lineage (GTDB taxonomy): Bacteria > Pseudomonadota > Alphaproteobacteria > RF32 > CAG-239 > JAFUYI01. The sequence continues at coordinate 18,160 of UQMA01000024.1, forward strand.
CTGATAGCGTTATTTCTTATATCCGAAAGGGTAAAGAGGCAGGTGATTATTTGATTGTTGTCTGCAATTTTACGCCGGTTGTTCGCAAGAATTATCGTATTGGTGTTCCTGAAAATTGCCGTTATCAGGAAATTTTTAACAGTGATGATATAAATTACTGGGGAAGCGGCGTTAAAAATGATGGTATTCGTCAAGCGCAGCAGCAAAATTGGAACGAACGTCCTTATTCTATAGAGTTAACTTTGCCTGCGCTGTCAACCATTGTTATTAAGCCAGTGCGATAATATATTATCACCGGAGGAACATTAATATGGCTGGACTAAAAGCACAATCTGGAAAACCATATCCTCTCGGCGCAGTTTATGACGGCGAAGGTGTAAATTTTTCTTTGTTTTCGGCAAATGCCGAAAAAGTTGAACTGTGCCTGTTTGATCAATCTGGAAGTAAGGAACTTACCCGCTTTGCCGTTTTGGAAAATGATAATAACATTTGGCATACATATATTGCGGGGCTTAAACCCGGACAAGTTTACGGTTACCGCGTTTATGGGCCTTATAAACCGGAGCAGGGTAAAAGATTTAATCCTAATAAACTGCTGTATGATCCTTACGGCAAAAAATTGGTGGGAAAACTGATTTGGCATAAAGCCATTTTCGGATATGATCCCGATAGTCCTGAAAAAGATCTGTCTTTCAATGAATTGGATAGCGCTCCTTATGTGCCGAAATCAGTAGTGGTCGATAATGATTCTTTTGACTGGGAAACAGATATTCATCCGTTTTGCCCGCCAAGCGATACAATTATTTATGAAACCCACGTTCGCGGTTTTACTCAATTGCATCCGCAGATTTGTGACGCCTATAGAGGCAGTTTTTTAGGTTTGGCTGAACTTCCTGTTGTTAATTATTTCAAATGGTTGGGCATAACTTCTTTAGAATTGTTGCCGGTTCAGTCTTTTTTAGCCGAAAAACATTTGCCGGCAGGTCAAAAGCAAAATTATTGGGGGTACGAAACTTTTAGTTTTTTTGCGCCTGAACAATCTTATTTAATTAAAGATGATATCAATGAATTTAAAACTATGGTGAAAACTTTTCACTCTAACGGTTTGGAAGTTATTCTTGATGTTGTCTACAATCACACGGGAGAAGGCAATCAAATGGGGCCTACTCTGTGTTACAGAGGTATTGACAACCAATCATATTATGCATTGAATCCAGAAAATCCGCGTTTTTACTATGACAGTACCGGTTGTGGAGCGACTTTTAATGCAGAAAATCCGTATGTGCTGCGTTTGATATTAGATTCATTGCGTTATTGGGTTGAGGAAATGCATGTTGACGGTTTTCGTTTTGACTTAACCCCGACATTGTGCCGTCGTAAGAATAATTTTAGTCAAGAAAGCGGTTTTTTATATGCGGTTGAACAAGATCCCGTACTGCAAAAAGTTAAAATGATTGCAGAACCTTGGGATATTGGTTCCGGAGGATATCAGGTCGGTGCTTTTCCTGCGCGTTGGTTTGAATGGAATGACAGATTTCGCGATGTTGTTCGTCGTTTTTGGAAAGGCGATCAGTATCAAACAGCCGAAATAGCAAGCCGTATATCAGGATCAAGTGATATTTTTAATTATAATAACCGTAATATTTGGAGCAGTGTTAATTTTATTACGGCTCATGATGGTTTTTGTCTTAATGATTTGGTTTGCTATAACCAAAAACATAACTCAGCCAACGGGGAAGAAAATCGTGACGGCTCCAATTCAAATTGGAGTTGGAATTCTGGCAGTGAGGGCGAAAGTAAGGATGTTTTGGTAAATAATAACCGTATGGCGCGTATGCGGGCTATGATGGCAACCTTAATGCTGGCTTTCGGAACGCCGATGCTGCTTGCTGGAGATGAATTCAGGCATACGCAATTCGGCAATAATAATCCATATTGTCAGGATAATATTTTAAACTGGCTGGCATGGGAAGCAATCAGCAAAGAGGACACGGTTTTTACCCGCTATGTCAAAAAATTGATAGCTTTACGCAAAAAACTCAAAATTTTTAACAGACATCCATTTTTTAACGGAAAACCGGATGGAAATGAAATTAAAGATTTAACCTGGTACAGCGAACAGGGAAAAGAGTTTTGCGATGCCGATTGGTATGATGGCAACAGGCATAGTTTATCTTATTGTGTGCATAATGAAGATAAGTTTGTTTTTTGCATATTAAACAGTTCAAGTTCCGATATTGATTGGAAACTTCCTGTGTTGCCTTTTGCTAAATGGACATTGCTGTTAGACAGCGGCGGACGTTTTATAGAGCCTAAAAAATATAAATCCGGTGTTGAAATAAAAGTTCCGGCATGGGATGTTTTGTTGTTTGAAATAAAAAAATAAAGGCAGCTTTTTATGAATGAAAAACTAAGACTATTGGCTTCTGAAATAGGTGTGGCAACAGAATACAGCGATTCAGGATTGTGTGCCAGAACTTGTAGCGTTGATGACGAAACTTTGCGTTTTTTTATAGAAGAACTGGGATTTAAAGCCGGTAACGATGAAGAAATAGAACACTCTCTGCAACAAGTAAAAAACCGCCGCTGGCAGCGAGTGTTAGAAAGTATATATGTTAGAAATGAAGAAAATTTATATTTTGATGCTGTTGTCGAAAACGATTGTCTTAATGAAAAATTTGATTTGAAACTGCTAAACAATCAAAATAAAAAAGCAGAGCAGATTTTGTTTGAAATCAATCCAACTGATGAAAATTATGGAAAATACACAAAGATTATTGTTAAAATAACATCTTCGTTGAAAATTGGTTATTATGATTTTGAATTTTCAATAGGAGACCGAAAATATAAATCTGTTTTGGCGGTATCCCCATTGCGTTGTTATCAGCCGCAAATTTTGAATGAAAATAAGTTATGGGGATATGCTGTTCAGCTTTATTCTTTACGTAGCCGCCGAAATTGGGGAATAGGAGATTTTACTGATTTATCTGAATTTATAAAGATATGCGGGCGTTCGGGCGCTGATGTCGTGGGATTGAATCCTGTTAATGTTCCAAACCATTGTTTTCCGGAAGAAGCTAGTCCCTATCTTTCTGTAAGTCGTTTATTTTTGAATCCGATTTATATTGATGTGGAAAAAGTTCCTGAATTTATATCTGATGATATTGAAAATTTTCGGGATAAAATTTTAAAATTAAATGCTTCTGAGACTATTTTGTATGGTGAAGTTTATCCCTTAAAAATACAAGTTTTGGAAAAATTGTATTTAAGAATGCAAAATAATAAGGACCGTGTGAAAAGTTTTGAAAATTTTTGCAAAGAAAAAGGTGAAGAACTTGACAATTTGGCAGCATTTCAGTGCTTGTATGAACAAAAATGGCAAAACCATTGGGGCGGTTGGCGCGGATGGGAGAAAGAATATCAAACTCCGCATAGTGCTGCTATGCAAAAATATCGTTTAGCCAACAAAGAACGTATCGGATTTTTTAAATTTTTGCAATTCGAAGCATGGAGACAACTAAAATCAGCGGTTGATCAGGTATCTGCTTCCGGTTTGAAAATAGGAATATATCGTGATCTGGCAGTCGGTGTCGGACGTGATAGCGCCGAAGTATGGGGAGATAACGGGGCTTACCTCAAATCATCAGGAGCAGGCGCGCCGCCTGACGCGTTTTTTCCAACCGGACAAAAATGGAATTTGGGAGCCTTTCATCCAATAGAATTAAAAGAACGAGCTTATAAACCGTTTATCAAAATGTTACGCGCGGCTGCTGAGGGAGCAGGGGCATTGCGTATTGATCATGTTATGAGTTTGATGCGTTTGTTTGTAATTCCGGAACAAGGAAACAAGTCTGGCACGTATATTTATTATAATTTTGCAGATATGCTTAATATAGTTGCGTTGGAAAGCCACTTGAACCACTGTATGATTGTAGGTGAGAGCATAGGCAATGTGCCCGATGGCTTTTTAGAGCGTATCGGTGAAAAAAATATATATTCAATGTCTGTTTTATGGGCAGAACGTTGGAATGCAGGTTGGGGTGATTTTAAACAGCCTGACCAGTATCCTGAAAAAGTTTTTGCTTCAATAGGGACTCATGACATGGCTCCGCTTAAAATGTGGTGGTTTGGTTATGATATTGCGCTTTCACGGCAATTGGAATTGACTAAAAACGATGAAGATATGTGCAATGCTTATCATAAACGTGAAGCAGACAGATGGAAATTATTGAATGCTTTGGATAAAGCTGGAGTTTGGCCGGAAGATAACCGTCGTCACGGAGATTATTTGTATGGTGAAAACTATCCGGAAGGAATTGAAGAAGCAACACACCGCTTTGTGGCGGCAAGCAAAGCCAAAGTGTTTTTGGTGCAGCCTGAAGATATTTTTCAAGTTGATAAATTGCAAAATTTACCGGGGACAGATAGGGATAAACATCCAAATTGGCGGCGCAAATTGCCTGTAAATTTGGAAGATATGGAAAAAAATCCGCTTTATATCCGCAATATTGCAGCAATTCATTGTGAGCGTTAATTGCGATTGTTAAGTAAAATCAAATTGTTATACTAGAGTATATAAAAAAAGTGAAAATTATAAAAAAAATATCTTGACCAAATGTTTTTTTATATGTATATCTATCCCAGTCATAGCGATGGTCCCATCGTCTAATGGTTAGGACACCACCCTTTCACGGTGGTAATATGGGTTCGAATCCCGTTGGGATCACCAATACAAGCGGCAGGTATAAAACCCTGCCGTTTTGCTTTATTTACCAAGCCTTTTAAAAACCTTCATGAAACAGCATAACAAGTATTACCAAGTTGTTCGTTCCTCTGCAATTAGTTTTCTTATTTGTTCGTTGCGTGCTTCTAAGTGCAACATGATATTGTTATAAAATGTCCACCATTGGTCTTTCGTTTTTGGTAATATATTGTTTGTTGATATCCACTTTTCATCTATCGGTAATGTTTTTTTATTGTTTTCGCTTAATAAATCATAAACAGCCAAACAATCTTCGGTTACCCAATTATGTTTACCATCATAACTTTCATTCAAACAGAAAAATTTTGCATAATTTTTGAAACCTTTTTTTCCTTTGCCAAACATTTTGAAAAATTTTTTATCATTTTCTGATAGATTAAATAACGGGTTATTATCGGCTGAAAAATTTTTTTCATACATTCTCCGAATACACTCAAGTGTTAAATCAAAACGATCCTGTATTTTAGCCGACTTTCCACGTAACTGATTTATAGAACAATTATGGCGAGGAAAGAGCATAAATCCACCGATTGTATTGGTATACTGCAAATAATGCCGAATAAATTCCTTATAAAGAGAATAGTTTTTATCGTTACATATATTTTCTTGTTCCAAATTTAATAAACGTCTTAAATTTTTTATTGCGTCTTGTAATTCATTATGAACATTTTTGCATATATCTTCCATAATTCTAGGCATATCACCATAGTTCCAGTGCCAATAAATATTCATTATGGAATCGCTGCCCAAAATTATTTGTTCATCTTCTGTTATTACTTCACATCGACACATTCTATGACGTTTAATGTTTTTAATATTTTCATTAATTTTTTCATTCTTAAATTTCTCACATTGCTTATTCCACACTTTTATATGTGCTTCATAAAGATTGAAGCTATTAATGTCCGGATCGGGCAAAGCATTGTAATTTTTTGAGTAATTATAAATTTTTGGACAGCCATCCCAAACGTTAATATTCATTTCTCTAAAATTTTTCCAAAATCTATATCCGTCTTCATTTTTATATTTTCCTGAATCATCAGCAAAACATAATTTCATGAATTCTTCTGTGGCATAGTTTTCAAACTTATTTTTCATAACTTTTACTTTCAAACTTTTGAATTTCTAAATTTTATGCCATAAATCAACTTGCTAAAGATAATGGTATAAATTAATCATTACACTCCGTCTGGTTAATTATCTAATATCAATTTTTTTAATAATTGATAATGTAATAAAAATATGTACAAATAAATACTATAT
>UQMA01000025.1 GCA_900542055.1 uncultured Azospirillum sp.
GGATGACGGAAAGGAGAGAACGTTTGTGAGTTCGTTCAAAAACGAGGGATGACAATGAGGGGGAGGAGTATTTTGAGCGCATACAAAAAGAGGATGACGGGAAGAGAAGTGGGTGTTTGTAAGGGTATTCAAAAACAAGGAATAACGGAAAGGAAAGAACGCTTATAAGTTCGTTCAAAAGTGAGGGGAAAAAGGGAAAATAATATAATAAAAAACTGCCGAACATACGCCGACAGTTTTTTATAAAAAGGAAAATTAATAAGAAATTTCCAAAATTTCGAATGATTTTTTGCCACCCGGAGCAATATATTCAGCGGTATCGCCGACTTCTTTACCGATTAAGGCTTTTGCTAAAGGTGAAGAAAGAGAAATTTTATTCTTTTCAATATCGGCCTCATAGTCACCGACAATTTGATATTTGCTTTCTTTGTCGGTATCTTCATCAACGACCAATACTTTGGCGCCAAAGCGGATAACGTCTGTTTTGTTGAGAGAAGTGTCAATAACTTGGGCGCGGCTGACAACAGCTTCCAATTCCTGAATGCGTCCTTCGATAAAGCTTTGTTTTTCTTTGGCAGCAGAATATTCAGCATTTTCAGACAAATCGCCATGCGAACGAGCTTCGGCAATAGCTGCGATAATATTTGGGCGTTCAACGCCTTTTAAATTTTTCAGTTCTTGCTCAAGGGCAGCAAACCCTTCTTTAGTCAAAGGGAACTTATCCATTTCAATCACCTCATAGATTTAAATTAAAAAAAATTTGACTGGAAAAGATAATCTTTCCACAGCCATTAAATAAATTATGTATTTTATATAGCATATTAAAAAAGTTTTGCAAGTCAAATATTCTGTTTAAGAGTGTGTTTTTTTGCTTTTCATATCGGGGGCGTGTGATATATTAGAGCTGTTTTATAACACTTTTGGAGATTTAGTTATGAAAAAACTTTATATTTTATCAGCCGCTTTCGCAGCTTTATTGGCTTCGGGCAGCGCTGAAGCTTTAGACAGCACCGGCTGCGGATTGGGCTCTATGGCATGGCGCGGTCAAAGCGGTATGGCTCCGCAGATTTTGGCTGTTACAACCAACGGCACTTTCGGTACTCAGACTTTCGGTATTACTTTTGGTACTTCGGGTTGTGATCCTAATGGCCGTATTACAGGCGGAACACAGAAAATGGTGTTCAATTTTATTGAAAATAATATGGAGCAATATGCTCTTGACGCTTCACGCGGTGAAGGAGAAACTTTGGATACATTGGCCGGTATGCTGAATGTTGACAAAGATGTTTTTGCTCAAAAATCACAACAGAACTTTGCAGCAATTTTTCCTGACAGCAATGTAGACGCAATCTATGTTACTCAGCAGATTTTTGCTATGATGAAAGCCTAATCAGTGTTTTTTTCGGCGGCTCTTGCCAACAACAAGAGCCGTTTTTTATATGCGTAGACAGATTGTATTTTCATTGGGTTTGTTGTTGAGCGGTGTTTCTTCCGCGTATGCTTCCGATAGTCTTGCTTTTTCGGAACAGTGGCTTGCTTTGGGGCATTATCGGCCGAAAATGTTTGGCGGATGGCAGTCAAGCATTGACAGTCCTAATTTTTTTATTGCGCCAAATGGTAAAAATAATCCTGAAGCTGAACTTAAAGCTACGATTGATTTATTTGAAAACGGACAAGATACAAAACAAAAATGTTTATTTCCCGCAAGGTATATATTTATAAAAAACAATAAACTAATAAAAGATATTAATTTAAAATGTGAAGAATACGAACAATTTAAAAAAGATTTGCGTCCGTCAGGAATAACTCTGCTGTTTACCGATGCTTATATGAATAACCCGTCATCATTGTTCGGGCATACGCTTTTGCGTATTGATACCGCTCGAAAAGGAACCCAGCTTTTAGCTCATGGCGCGAACTACGGAGCTTATACAGCGGGGGAAGAAAACAGTGTGCTGTTTGCTGTTTACGGGCTAACCGGCGGGTATTACGGAGGTTGGACGGTCAAACCATATTATGACATTATTAACACTTACAATAATATAGAAAATAGAGATATTTGGGAGCTAAATCTTAATCTTTCAGATGAAGAATTAAATATGTTTGTCGCGCATCTCTGGGAAATGGGACAAACGCAAACTCGCTACTATTTTTTCACTAAAAATTGTTCTTATATGATTATGGAGGCGCTTGATGCAGTGCGTCCGTCTTTGAAATTGTCCGATAAATTTCCGGTTCAGACCATTCCTTTGGATACCATTAAAGCAGTTTACCGCAGCGAAGGACTTGTGAAATCTGTTAATTATCGTCCATCGAGGCAGGCAAAAATAGTTCACCGTACAAGACAAATGAATTCAGCGCAGAAAAAAGCTTTAATGCAAATAATTAAAAATGAAAATTATAATCTGGAAAATGTTTCTGATGATGAAAAAGCTGATGTTTTAGAAACGGCTTATCAATATGTGCAATATCAATTTGTAAAGAGAGAATTTGAAATTTCTGAATATCGCCGCCGCAGTTTTAATGGTTTGGTTGCCCGCAACAAATTGCAGAACAAAAAGGCAAAAATGAGCGAAAATCCAGAAGGAAAATCACCATTGAACGCGCATGAAGCCATGCGGGCTACTTTGGGGATAGGAAAACGCAATGGAGAGGTTTTTCAGGAAATATCTTATCGTCCGGCTTATCATTCTTTGACTGACAATAATTATGGTTTGTTAACCGGCGCTGAGATAAATTTCTTAAATTCGCGCTGGCGGCATTATGACCGCTCGCATAAGAATGTGTTGAGCGAGTTTAATATTGTAGGTATTCGGTCGTTATCGCCGATAGACAGCCTTTTTACCCCGACTTCTTTCAGTATAAACTGGGATATATGGCGCGCTGTTAATCCTGAAACCGAAGCTGAGGGCTATGCAAGCCGGTTGAATGTCGCCGGAGGAGCGACTGTTGAGCTGGTTCAAAATTGGTGGTTGTTTGTCAATGGCGGATTGGAAGCGGCCTATGGCGGGTTTTTGCCGCACAATCAATATGCGGCGGTTGAGTTTTCTGCCGGCAGTTATATGTCTTTTGAAAGTTTTAAACTTCTTGCAGAAGTTAAAGATGTTTTTGCAACAACTTGGTTTAACGATAAAATATCTTATAAAATAGAAGCAAATCTGCCTTTGTCGACCAATTGGTCTTTGGCGGCAGAATATCGTTATGATGATAACAGCAAGGGAAAAAATGCAGAAGAATTTTTAACTTCTGTTCGTCATTATTTTTAAGTTGAGGTTTAAGATAAGTTCTAAAGTTGTTCAGCCTGCGCTATAATTTCTTTTAAATCGACGCCTATACAGTTTGCAATCATAAGTAAAGTTCGCAAAGTAGGGTTGTTTTGATTGTTTTCAATAAGTGTGATGGCGGTTCGGCTTAATCCGGTTTCTTGAGAAACGTATAGCTTTGTAATATGGCGGTTATTTCTCTCTTTTTTAAGCAGAGCCACCACTTTTTGCGTAATTATTTCAGCTTCATTTCTTTCCATACAGTATTTTTAGCTTAAAACAATTGGGAGAAAAGCATGGACGTGTTAAAAAGGTATTGCGTTTTTTTGTGTTGCAATTTTGCACCGACGAGTTTATTTTCAACAATCAGAAAAGATATGTTTCAGGAGAAAAAATATGTTGAGAGATGCAATTCAAAACGCAATTAAAGAATCTATGAAAAATCACCAACCGGAAAGATTGAGCACTGCGCGCATGATTTTGGCAGGCATTAAGGAAAAAGACGTTGACGCACGCGGCAAAGGCAAAGAATGCGCCGCCGAAGCCGATTTGATGTCGATGATGCAGACCATGATTAAACAGCGTCAGGAATCCGCTAAAATGTATCGTGAAGGCAATCGTCCGGAATTGGCCGAAAAAGAAGAAAACGAAGTTAAAATTATTGAAGAATTTTTACCTCGCCAAATGAATGATGCTGAAACCGAGGCCGCTATTGCCGAAGTTATTGCCGAAGTCGGCGCATCTTCAATGAAAGACATGGGCACCGTTATGTCCAAGCTGCGCGAAAAATATGCCGGACAAATGGATTTTGGCGCTGCCAGCGGTAAAATCAAAGCTGCTTTGAATAAATAATCAACTAAATAAAGAACATTATGGAAGATACTGATTTTCACAGATTTTTAGATGAAATCCGCGCAAAGGTTCCAATAGCCGATGTTGTCGGACAAAGAGTGAAATTGGTGCGCAAAGGCCGTGAATATACAGGCCTTTGCCCTTTTCATAATGAAAAAACGCCTTCTTTTACGGTTAATGAGGCAAAAGGCTTTTATCACTGCTTTGGCTGCGGCGCTCACGGTGATGTTATAAAGTTTGAAATGGAAGCCGGCGGTTTGCCTTTTATGGATGCCGTAACCAAATTGGCCAACCGCGCAGGATTGAAAGTTCCGCAGTTTAGCCGCGAAAACGAAGAAGAAGCAAAACACCGCAGTTCTTGGTATGAAATTATGGAACTGGCTTGCGGATTTTTTGAAAAAAATCTTTTGCTACCTTCTGGGCATGAAGCACTTGACTATTTGACCAGACGTGGTTTTGACAATTCTATTATCAAAAAATTTCGTTTGGGATATGCTCCTGATAATAATGGTTTGCATGCTTATCTGACTTCAAAAAATGTATCGGAAAGCGATATGATAGAATTGGGATTGGCGGTGCTTTCCGAAAAAAACGGCAAAGTTTATGACTTTTTCCGCAACAGAGTTATTATTCCGATTTTTGATAAGCGTGATCGTATTATCGGTTACGGGGGCAGAGTGATGGGCAATGAACAGCCTAAATATCTCAACTCTCCCGAAACGCCGATTTTTAATAAGCGTAAGGTTTTATACAATTTGAACTATGCGCATGATAAAGCTTATGAAAACAAACGCATTGTTATTTGCGAAGGCTATATGGATGTTATAGCGCAGTCAAAATATGGCTTTGATTATGCGGTTGCTCCGCTGGGAACAGCTTTGACCGAAGATCAAATTCAAGAGGCGTGGAAAATCTGTCCGGAACCTACATTGTGTTTTGACGGCGATGGAGCGGGTATTCGTGCGGCCATACGCTCGGTAGACAGAGTGCTGCCGATACTGAAAGCAGGCTATTCCCTGAAATATGTGTTTTTACCCGATAAAATGGATCCTGATGAGTTTTTGAAGGCCAAAGGGGCGGAAGAATACGAAAAAGCCATTACAAACACAATGCCGCTTGCCGATTTGCTGTGGCGTAAAAATATACAGGCTCAGCCGACAAACACGCCTGAACAAAAAGCAATGTTTGAAAAAAATATATATGAAGAAATTGCCAAAATAACTGATGAAAAAGTTCGCGGATACTACCAGCAGGATATGCGCAACCGAATTTACAGTGAACTGCGCGCGCCGCAGCAGCCTGCTGCAAAAATTTCGGCAGCCGGCACACAAAGGCAAACACCGCCGCCGGCACGCCGTATTGTGCGAGAACAGCTGAAAGTCCGCCACAATTTAGATGAGAAAGTAGCGCGTTTTATTTTATCGGCATTTGTTTGCTATCCGGAATTAATCGGCGAATTTGAAGAAAAAGTCGGTATGTTTGAAATCGGCAATGCCGAACTCAGTATGTTTTGGGAAAAAATGGCTGATATAAGCCGCGAGCATGAACAATTGGACGCAGAAACTTTGTGGCGCGAGTTGGCGTCAGCCGGCCTTGATAAAATTGCAAGTTCGCTGTGGGAACTGAAAATGCTGAAACAGCAAAAGCCTTTTATCAATAAATTGCGTGAAGAAATAAACAATAAAATATTGGAAATGCAATTGGGGCAAATAGAAAAAGATATAAAAGAATGTCTGCGAATTATGGAAAATTCCGAGTCGTTTCCTGATGATGTTTATGAGCGGTGTGAAATGCTGAAAAAAGACCGCGAAATGTTATTGCGCGAAAGAAATATGTGAAAATAAATGCCGAAAACTGCTTATTTTTGTTTAACTTGTGTATTGAAGAGCGAAAAGCGAGCTTGTAAAGCAAAGCATATATTGACAAATGACTAAATAATAAGTACAAAAGAGCCGCTAGCAAGTTTTTTGCCCTTAATATAAAAGGGCGCTTAAAAATCGATTTTTGGGAAAAGTAATGTCAGAAACAGATAATCAAGATTTTTACGAGTCCGGTACGCAAGACGCACCGTTGATTGACAATCTCGGCAGCGCTATTAAACGCATTGTCGAAAAAGGAAAAGCCCGCGGTTATATTACTGTGGAGGAGCTGAATAAAGCGCTTCCTTCCGATAAAGAATCATCAGAACAAATTGAAGATATTATGGCCGAAATATCAGATATGGGCATAAGCATCATTTCTGAATCTGATGCCGATAATTTTGAACAGGAAGAACCGGAAGAAGCCGCCGATGATTATGACGAAACCGGAAACTTTGATGAAAAAGAAATGGGGCGCTATGATGATCCGGTTCGTATGTATTTAAAAGAAATGGGCAGTGTCGAACTTTTGTCCCGCGAGGGTGAAATAGCCATTGCCAAACGTATTGAGGCCGGAAAAACCGTTATGATTGACGGTTTATGCGAAAGCCCGATGACAATTAAAGCCATTGCTTCGTGGCGTGATGATTTGGTCGGCGGAAAAATGCAGCTGCGCGATGTCGTTGACCTTGAAATGATGTACGGCGATGATCCTGAAGCTATTGTCTTTGATGATGAAGATGCCGCGTCGGCGGTTGTGGATTTAGATAAAGTAACAGCCGAAATTGCTGACAAAGAAAATAATCTTGACGATATTGACGAAGATTTGGAAGAAGATATCGACCTCGAAGATGCGGTTGAAGACGATGCCGAAGATGTTGACGAAATTACTGACAAGGAAGATGACTGCGAAGACGGAGACGGTTCAACCGGCGGCGAAGATGGAGATGATGAGGTCGGAAGCCATTCATCAGCTTCGGTTTCTGCAATGGAAGAATCTTTGTGGGAACCGGTGCTTGAAATATTGAACAAAATTTCAAGTTATTACGATGATTTGAAAAAAATTCAAAATCAACGTGTTCAGGCTATTATTTCAGGGCAGGCGATTAAACCGGCTCTGGAAAAGAAATATGTTCAGATTAAAAAAGAGTTGGTCGAATTGATGAGTTCAATTCACTTAAACGCCAGCCGTATTGAACAATTGGTTGAACAACTTAATGAACTGAACAAACGCTTAATGGGGTTAGAAGGCAAACTTTTGCGTTACGCTTTGTCTTGCAGAATTAAACGTGAAGACTTTTTGAATGAATATCAGCAATCGGAATTGGCTCCGAATTGGCTGGAAAATATTTCACATAAAAAAGACAAACATTGGCAGGAGTTTGTAACTAAATACGGTGCCGAAATTGTCGAGTTGCGCGAAAGCGTTGCTCAAATGGCTCAGGAGTGCGGTTTGCCGATTAACGAATATCGCCGCATGGTCGATACAATCAAAAAAGGCGAACGTGAAGCCGAACGCGCCAAGAAAGAAATGATTGAAGCTAATTTGCGTTTGGTTATCTCTATTGCTAAAAAATACACAAACCGCGGTTTGCAGTTTTTGGATTTAATTCAGGAAGGTAATATAGGTTTGATGAAAGCGGTCGACAAATTTGAATATCGCCGCGGTTATAAGTTTTCAACCTATGCAACATGGTGGATAAGGCAAGCTATAACCCGTTCAATAGCAGATCAAGCGCGCACAATTCGTATTCCGGTTCATATGATTGAAACCATCAATAAACTGGTTCGCACGTCGCGTCAAATGCTTTCAGAAATGGGACGCGAGCCTGTTCCTGAAGAATTGGCGGCGCGTTTGTCTATGCCTTTGGAAAAAGTTCGCAAGGTTATGAAAATAGCTAAGGAACCTGTAAGTTTGGAATCTCCGGTCGGTGATGAAGAAGATTCATCATTAGGCGATTTTATTCCGGATGAAAGCGCATTGCAGCCTTTGGATTCTGCTATTCATGCTAATCTGAAAGAAACATGCACACGTATTTTATCATCATTGACGCCACGTGAAGAGCGCGTTTTGAGAATGCGTTTCGGTATTGGTATGAATACCGACCACACTTTGGAAGAAGTGGGACAGCAGTTTAATGTTACTCGTGAGCGTATTCGTCAAATTGAAGCCAAAGCGTTGCGCAAGCTCAAACATCCGAGCCGTTCGCGCAAGCTGCGTTCGTTCCTTGATCAATAAAAATCAAAGCCCTTTCAAAACAGCCCCCGAAAGTTGAAATTCAAATTTCGGGGGCTGTTTATGACAGTTTTTTTGTTTATTTAAGGCAAAAGATTAATGATGTATTTTTTCATCAATAATATATAAAGGGCGACGTTTGACCTCAACAAAAATTTTAGCAATATATTCTCCAATAATTCCCAATGATACCAATTGCACACCGCTGAACACAGTTATAAGCGTAACGGTGGAAGCCCAGCCTGACACTGTTCCGTGAGCGTTGTAATTAAGCAAAATTTTAAAAACAAAAGCAGCTCCAAGCAGTGAAATTAAAAAACCTGTGAAAGTAACCAATCTTAGCGGCACAATCGAAAAACTTGAAATTCCATTCCAAGCAAAAGCCAACATCTTTTTTAGAGGATATTTTGTTTCTCCAGCCATACGGGGAGTGCGGTCATAATAGACTATTTTCGACTTAAAGCCCACAAGAGGAACAACCGCGCGCAAAAACAAATTTCTTTCAGGAAATTGTTTCAATTTTTCTACAGCTCGTTTTGTCATCATTCTGAAGTCGGCATGATTGTATATTATTTTTACTCCCAAGAAAGACAAAAGTTTATAAAAGCCTTGAGCAGTAACCCGTTTGAACCAACTGTCGCTGTCTCTTTTTTTGCGCACTCCGTAAACAATATCGCAGCCGGAATTGATTATTTGCACCATTTCAATAATGCAATCGGGATTGTCTTGCAAATCAGCATCTATGGTAACATAAATATCAGCATCGTTATCATACATACCAGCCAAAATAGCGCTTTGGTGCCCAAAATTGCGCGATAAGCTGCTGGCTTCTAAAAGAGGGTTTGATAAACAAGCCTGTTTTAATATTTCCCATGTGTTATCCAAACTGCCGTCATTAACAAAATGTGCACGGCTGTCAGGGCTGATAAGTTTATCTTTTATCATTTTGTTTAACAAATTTGAAATTGTTTTTATAGTTGTCGGCAAAACTTCTTCTTCGTTGTAACAAGGAAGAATTATCAGCAGTTTTTTCATATCTTTCTCCTTATGAGAATTGTGTATATAATGTTTTGCAATAGACAGCCAAAACCGATTATGATAATAGAATGTATATAGAAAAAATACAATATTTATTGTGGAGCGACGTTAATTATGGTTAAGGTATCAGTGTTAGTTCCTTTTTATAATTCTGAAGCGTATATTAGACAATGTATAGATAGTATCTTAAATCAAACTTTTACTGATTTTGAGCTTGTTCTGCTAAACGACGGTTCAACCGATAAATCAGAAGAAATTGTTCAAAGCTATAACGATAAACGTATAAAGTATTATAAAAACGAACGAAATTTGGGAATTCCCATCAGCCACAACAAGTTAATGGATTTAGCGCAAGGTGAATATCTGGCTCTGGTTGACAGCGACAATATATGTTTGCCCGAACGCTTGCAAAAACAAGTAGAATTTTTAGATAATCATCCGGATGTAACCGTAGTCGGAAGCTGGGGAGAATTATTTAATAATTTTCCGGCTGTTACTTTATTGCAGAAAATAAAAAAGAACTTCATAAATCTGGGGTGGGTTTGGTGCCAACCGGCGGAAGTAACTTTAAAAGAAACTCTTAGAGGCAACACTTGTATGCATTCATCTATGATGATACGTCATCAGGATTTTAAAAACAAAAATATCCGCTACAATCCTGATTTTGATGTGGCTGAAGATTATGATTTATTAAGACAAATTTTAGTTAGCGGATTAAAAATATGCAATATCCAAGAGGTGTTATTTAAATATCATCTCTATGGCGGCAATATCTCGATTACAAAAAAAGAAAGAATGAAAAAAGCGGACATACAGGTAAAAGTTGATATTTGCCGCGATATGGGGATAACTTTTCGCCATAAATATCCATACTGGTTAATTATTGCCCGTAAATTAAGGCTTAAATTTTTCCAAAGGATGTTTTAATGCACGAACAATGGTTTCGCAGCGATATTTTACAAGGGATATGGCGTAATTTTGCTTTTTATTTTGGGTATCACGACCTTATTTTTTATGTTTTTGCGGTGCTGGCTTTTAATATAATCAATACAGTGATTATAAAATATTTCTTTAAGAAAACAGACTATGTTTTTGTTGAAGAAAAAAGCTATTTTTTTAATTTTAAAAATTGCGGCGACCGTTCGGCTTTTATTGTTTTTGCATTTTCTTTTTGTTTGTATGTCATAAATATATTCAGTCTTGACGGAACAATTTTCAACGCTTATGACACAATGATTGTTAATAATATAAACGATATGACTTACGGAGTAAAACCTTTGTTTGATTCCGTACGTTTTAATCCGATTGCAGGAATTGATCATAATATAATTTACGCTGTCAGTTTTAATTATCGTATAGTTGATTGTTGGAATGTTCTAAAACAAGCGTTAAGTTTGTTTTTGCTTTATAAATTTTTTGCATTTATTCCGGTTACCAAAAGATTGTCGGCATTAGCCGTTATAAATTTTGCGCCTTCTGTTTTCTGGGTAAATAATATCATTTTTTCCGAACAAAACACTCTTATCTTTGTTTTGCTGTCATTTATGAGTTTGGTTAAATACAGTAAAACCAAAAACTGTTTTACTCTGTTTATGTTCACATTTTGGTTAAATTTGGCAATATATACTAAAGAAACAAACATTTTGTTATATATGGGAATATTGGCGTTTTTGGTGCTGCGGCGGGTTTTTGCTGAAGAAATTGTTTTAAAATCATTTTTATCACCCTTAAAAACTTTGCGCACAATGCCGATAGAATACCTTTTGTTTTGCAATATGTTTTTGTTTTCAATAGCTTATTTACTGTCCAGCGATTTATTGACCGAAGGAGCTTATATCAGGCACAATCATAAGGATATTTCAGAACTTTTGCAAATCAATTGGATGGAATTGATTATAAATTGTATTTCTCTTTTTATTTTAATGTTTGATTTGTCAAAACGGGGAAATTGGCTTATTAAAGGCAGTGTATTCGGCTGTTCTCTTATAAGTTTTTTTATAGTGTTTTATTTGCAAATCGCCGGTTATCCCGACTATTATAAAAGCTGGTATTTATATCTGCCGACAATCTTTTGCATAGGCTATATATTTTGGAAATTGCCGTCTTGGGGGCTTTTATGCTTATTTATACCTTTTGTACTTATTTCAGGATATAAAAATTATACAGTTCACAATTTGGAGGAAGGAAAATCACGGCATGAATTGGCTGAATTTATAATATCTTATCCCGCAGATTCATTGATTTTGTTTGTCGATAAAAAAGATTTTAAGGATTCTTGGAAATTTGAATGCTTTAATTCCGCGCTGAAATATGTTTATCCAGACGGAAAAATAACATTCAAAACCAATCACAGCTTCCGTCCGGCTTTGGAAGGAGAAAACAGTTTGTTTTTCAAAACGATTCAAGCTTCCGCCCCAAGTAAAGGCGACTTTATAATTGTGAATAAAACGGATACTTTTGACGTTTTTTCTGAAAATATGTTATTAGTATATGAAAATAAATTTTATAAACTGTATCGTCAGCAATAGAAGAGAGAAAATATGTTTCAAGAAAAAATATTCAATCATGATATTTTATCATCAATCGTACATAATTATACTTACTTTTTTACGTTTTTAGATATGTATGTTTATGCGGGATATGTCCTCGGTATTTTACTGCTTTTGGGATTGCCTTTGATTTTTTGTGGAACAAATGAATATTTGCCGTTTTTTTCAAATGAACAAAAAATATTTAATTACAGAAAAAAAAGCGATTGGATAGGACTGTCTGCACTTTTGCTGTCAATAACAGCTTTTTTCATCATTATGATTATGCAGGAAAACTCTCTTTTTTGCAATTTTGACAGTATGACAATTGATTATATTGACAGCTTGAAACAAGGAATTAAACCTGTTTTCGGAGAATGGCGTTTTACCCCGATGAGCGGAATAGATTATAATTTTGCTTTTGCGGTTACCAATAACTATTTTATGATTAATTGCTATGTCGCGCTCAAGCAGTTGTTTTGCCTGTGGCTTTTATATAAATTGTTCTGTTTTATGCCTGTTGACAAACGCCTGTTTATGCTTGCCGTAATCAATTTTATTCCGGCTTGTTTTTGGATGAATAATTTTATTTTTCAAGAACAAAATATATTGATTTTTGTGGTTTTGAGCTTGATGTCGTTGAATAAATATCAACAAAATTCAAAATCTCGCTATTTGTTCTATTTTCTGATAACTATGAACTTAGCAATGTATACAAAAGAAAATGTTATTTTGTTTTATGCCGGACTTGGCGCATGGTTGATTTTGACAGCGGTTGTCAATGAAAAAATAACCTTAAACTCATTTTTTCACCCGTTGAAAACAATCAAAACATTGCCGATAGAGTGGATAATGTTTTGGAGCTTTTTCGTCTATTCGACTTGTTGGTTTTTATCAACTCCTATTGATGAAAACAGGTATTTAACAACACACTCACGCGATTTGGCGGAAGTATGCAATATATACAAGTGTGAGTTGGCATTAAATGCTATAGCTTTAATCGTTATGCTAGTTAAAGTTTTCCGTAAACAGTTTAAAAATATGAATTTGCTCGGCGAAGGCAGTGTATTCGGCTCGTCGCTTGTCACATTTTTCATTGTATTTAAGTCGCATATTGTTCCGGCATCGGATTATATACTGTCTTACTATTTGTATCTTACGGCTGGTTTTTGCACGGCATATATTTTCTGCAATCTTTCTAGAAAATGGCTTTTAGGAACCTTTGCAATTGTTGTTATAGCCTATTCAGGTTGGGAAAATTATAATATACACCTCGCTCAAAAAGGTGTTTACCGCCGCGAGTTGGCTGAGTTTATTATTTCAAAAGCCAAAGACGAAGATATGGTTATCTATATGCACAGTAACCAACGCCTTGATTACAAATGGTGGAAAACCATGGGGTGGTCGGCTTCGTTGAAATATGCGGCTCCTGATGCCCGTTTGCATCTTAAAACCGATTTGGACATTTACAGTTTTTATCATGCCGAAGATAGCAAATTTTTTAGAATGTTGCTCGGAAAACCCGAAAAAGGAGATTATATTTTGGTAAATGTTACAGAACGGCCAGCTTTTGTTCCCGCTCCCGAATATGAAACAGTATACCAAAACAAAGTGTACCGCTTGTATTACATTGGCGGCTAAAATGTTTTCACTATACTTTGCTATTGAAAAGATATGGTTTAAATTTCCACAGAAACTACGCTATCTGTTGGTTGGAGGTTTTAATACCGTTTTCGGATACTTGCTTTTTGTTTTTATGGTGTCGTTTTTGGGATGGACATATAAAGCGGCTCTGATAATCGGCTACATTATCTCAACCAATGTTGCTATTTTTACTATGCGTTATTATGTTTTTCGTTCAGCGGAAAATTTGAAACAAGAATATATAAAAGCATGGGGTGTTTATCTAAGCACTATGTTATTAAATTATGCAGCTATGTTTGTAATGGTTGATATTTTAAATATCAACCAATTGGGAGCGCAGGCTTTTTATACGCTTTTTAGTGTCGTTTTTACCTATATAATGCACAAATATTTCAGTTTTTGCCGCAAAAATCAACCGGCTAAATAAGTTTTGACGGCGTCATCGCGTTCAAACAAATAAAGCAGGGTGCGTAAAGCCTCGCCGCGGGGAGACGTTAAATCGGGATCTCTATTTAAAATCATTTTTGCATCTTGATTAGCCGTCAGCAACAGCCACTGGTGCACACTCATATCGGCCAGACGAAAATTTGTAAAACCGGATTGTCTGGTTCCCAATATTTCGCCTCCGCCGCGAAGTTTTAAATCTTCTTCGGCAATCAAAAAACCGTCTTCCGTGTCTTTCATAATCTGCAGTCTGGCACGTGCCGTTTCGCCGAGAGGATATCCGTAAAGCAACAAACAGCTTGCAGCACAGTTTCCTCTTTTAACGCGCCCGCGCAGTTGGTGAAGCTGCGCTAATCCAAAACGCTCGGCGTGTTCAATAATCATAATTGTAGCTTCAGGAACATTTACTCCGACTTCAATAACGGTAGTGGCAACTAACAAGCTAATTTGTCCGTTTTTGAATTTATCCATAACTTCATCTTTTTGCTTTTCTTTCATTTTGCCATGTATCAATCCGGCCTTGTTTCCGAAAATTTGCTGTAACAGTTCAAAACGTTTTTCTGCGGCGGCCAAATCGCTGTTTTCAGATTCTTCAACCAAAGGACAAACCCAATAAGCTCTGGCGCCTTCGGAAATTTTGTGCTGCAAAGCTGAAATTATTTCATCAATTTTGGTCAAAGGCATAACACGGGTATCAACCGGTTTGCGGCCTGCCGGAAGTTGATCTATTTTTGAATATTCCATATCTCCGAAAGCAGTTAAAACCAAACTCCGCGGAATAGGGGTTGCCGTCATAACCAAAATATCGGCATGGTTGCCTTTATTAGACAAATTAAGCCTTTGATGAACACCAAAACGATGCTGTTCGTCAATAACCACACAGGCCAAATCTTTGAAATGTACGTCATCGACGAACAAAGCATGCGTGCCGATTAAAATATCAATTTTGCCAGCCTCTAAATCGGAAATAATTTTTTCACGGGCTTTGCCTTTGGTTTTGCCGATGAGCAGTTCTGTGCGAATTCCTATATTTTCGCAAAGTTCCGACAAAGTTTCCATATGCTGTTTAGCTAAAATTTCAGTCGGCGCCATTATGGCGGCCTGACAGCCGCACTCTACGGCGTTCAGCATGGTCATCAGCGCCACAATGGTTTTTCCGCTGCCGACATCTCCTTGCAATAACCGCAGCATTCGGCTTTCAGAAGCTTGGTCTTCATAAATTTCGGCTAAAACCTTTTGCTGAGCTTCCGTTAGCTGAAAAGGCAATGTTTCCGTTATTTTGTGCCGCAACAATCCATTGCCGGCTATTTTTCTACCAGATTGTTTTTTTACTTTTTGCCGAACAATAGCCAAAGCCAGTTGGTTGGCAAGCAACTCGTCATATGCCAATCGTGAACGAAAGGGCGATGAGGGGAGAATATCATCAAAATTTTTAGGATAATGCACAGATAAAAGAGCCTGTTTGAAAGCAGGAAAATTTTGCTGCTTTAAAAAATTAGGTTCCTGCCATTCCGGTAATTGCGGTAAAATCCGCAATGCCTGTTTTACCAAACGGTTGATAAATTTGTTGGTTATGCCGGCCGTTAAGCCGTAAACCGGCTCTATTTGAGGTATTTCCTCCGCAGAAACGCAGATATAATCAGGATGATTCATTTGCAGAAGGCTGTTAAATTTTTCGACTTTTCCGCTGATAAAACGCCTGCTTCCGACCGGAAGATTTTTTTCAATTGACGACGGGTATGCTTTGAAAAAACATAATACCATTTGGCTGCCATAAACATCTTCAACCAAAACTCTGTAAGGCTGGCTTTTTCGCTGGGGGGATATATGCTCGCAGACTTTTATTTCAAAACTGTTTGTTTCACCGATTTTTGCAGCGTTAAAAGACGGCAGTAAACGCCGGTTAATCAGAGAATAGGGGATATGCCATAAAATGTCGCAGATTTTTTCAATACCGAGATTGCCGAGCAATTTGGCATATTTTTCCCCGATACCAGAAATCGAGGTTACATCGGCAAAAAGCGGATATAAAATAGGAGGACGCATTGCATATACTCTAAAAATTTGTTGCTATTCAACACCAATTGTATATAGTTTCGGTAAGGATGTAAACAATAAGATAAAACGATGTTCGAACGGTTGAAAAAAAAATCTTCAGAGATAAAAACGCTTTCTTCCATTGCCGACGGTGCAGAAGCATTTGTTCTTAAGGCATTGTTAAACAACGCCAAAAATGATATTTTGTTTGTTGCCGCCGATGGTGCCGGAATGGAGCAAACGGCTTCAATATTACGCTATATAAGCCCTGAAACGGAAGTTCTCACTTTTCCGGCATGGGACACTGTGCCTTATGACCGTATTTCGCCAAACAGCAGTATAATTGCCGCGCGTGTTGACTTATTGGCGCATTTGGCGTCGGAACCTTCGGCGAAAAAGCCGCGCATAATTGTGTCAAGCGTTGGGGCGGTTATGCAAAAATTGCCGCCGAAAAAGATTTTTCTGAACTCGGTTAAAATGATAAAAGTCGGTGCAGAGCTTAGTTTTGATACTTTTCTGCATTATGTATCCGTTAACGGTTACAGCCGTGTTGAACAAGTTATGGAACCGGGGGAATACGCCGTGCGCGGCGATATTTTGGATATTTTTCCGGTAGGCACCGCTTCGCCTCTGCGCATAGACTTGTTTGGCGATGAAGTTGAAAAAATCCGCACATTCGATGTTTTGACACAACGCACCACCGGAGAAAAAACACACTATACTTTTCAAGCCGCCGGCGAAGTCGTGTTAGATGAAAATACCGTTAAATGTTTTCGCTCCCGCTATCGTGAAGCTTTTGGTTTGGCGTGTAAAGACGATGAAATTTACGAAGCGGTTTCAAACTCGAAAAAATATATGGGAATGGAAAATTGGCTGCCGTTTTTCTATGAAGAAGCATTGCCTTCGCTTTTTGACTATATTCCGCAAGCAACCATTGTTTTCGGGCGCAATACCGAGGCGGCGGTTAGGGCTAAAAATGATGGCATAATCGACCATTATCAAGCTCGTTTGGAAGCGCTTTCGCTTAATGCCAAAGACAAAGAAGTTGACACATACCGCCCTGTATCTCCGGAACTGATGTTTTTGCGGCCTGAACAGTTTTTGCCGAGGGCTAATTTATCGTTAACAGGTCTGAATATTCCCGACAGCAACGAAAATATAGATATGGAAACAGTCCCCGGAAGGGACTTTTCATCAGCCAAAAATATTACGCCTTCGCAGGTATATTCGGAATTGCTGAATACATTAAGCGAATATGGACGTTTGAAAAGGATTATTTGCTGTTATTCGGCAGGCTCGCGGGAACGTATATTAACTTTATTGAACGAAGCGGTTTCAAATTCAAACAGCAAAATTTCTTTTTCTTTTGCCGAAAATTGGGAAGAGGCTTTATTGAAAGCGCAAAGCAATGTGGTTTTGGCTATTATAAATTTACCTCACGGATTTCGTACGGACGAATTTTGCTTGATTTCCGAGCAGGATATTTTGGGACCGCGTCAAAACCGCCGTCAAACACGCAAAGTTTCATCAAAAGATTTTATCGCCGATATATCTTCCTTAAATATAGGAGAATTGGTTGTTCATATTGAACATGGCATCGGGCGTTTTATGGGGCTGGAGAACATTTCGGCAGGCGGCGCCGACCACGATTGCCTGAAGATTATTTATGCCAATGACGACAAATTGTTTGTTCCGGTTGAAAACATTGAAATGGTTTCGCGTTATGGCGCCGATGACGACAATATTCAATTGGACGTTCTTGGCGGTATGGCGTGGGAAGCCAAAAAGGCCAAAGTTAAAAAACGTATTCATGAGCTGGCGGAAAAACTGATAGCCATTGCAGCGCGCCGCCAGTTGAAAAAAGCCGAAACATTCGTGGCTGCAGATGGGGCGTATGACGAATTTTGCGCTGGATTTCCCTATAATGAAACAGACGATCAACTTAATGCCATCAGTGATGTTATGAAGGATTTGGCCGCCGGTATTCCTATGGACAGATTGGTTTGCGGCGACGTTGGCTTCGGCAAAACCGAAGTTGCCCTGAGGGCTGCATTTACCGTTGCTATGGCAGGCGGACAAGTGGCTTTGATTGTGCCGACTACTTTGCTCGCCCGCCAGCACTACCTTAACTTTCAACAGCGTATGAGCGGTTTTCCTTTGCGGGTAGGAATGCTTTCGCGGTTAACCACCCCGAGCGAAGCCCGCAAAATCAAAGCAGGAATGAAAGACGGTTCGGTTGACATTGTTATCGGCACACACGCATTGTTAGCTGATAATATAGAATTTAACAACCTAGGGTTGCTAATTATTGACGAAGAGCAGCATTTTGGCGTGGCGCATAAAGAAAAACTGAAAGCTCTGAAAGATGATGTTCATGTTCTTACGCTCACAGCAACTCCAATACCGCGCACGCTGCAATTGTCGCTAACCGGCGTTAAGCAATTGAGCATTATTGCCACACCGCCGGTAGACCGCTTAGCTGCCCGCACATTTGTTATGCCGTTTGACCGTGTGATGATAAAAGAAGCCATCTACCGCGAAAAATTCCGTGGCGGACAGACTTTTGTTGTTTGTCCGCGGGTTTCGGATATTCCAGAAGTGCAGAAAATTTTGCACGAACTTGCTCCCGATGCTGAAATATTGGTTGCTCACGGTCAAATGCCGGTAAAGCAGCTTGAAGATGTGATGAATGAATTTGTCGATAAAAAAGCCGATATTTTGTTATCGACAACTATTATTGAATCCGGCATTGATATGCCGTCGGTTAACACCATGATAGTTTATCGCGCGGATATGTTCGGTTTGGCTCAGTTATATCAGCTGCGCGGCCGTATCGGACGCTCAAAACTGCGCGGATATTGTTATTTTACCATTCCTCCGCAAAAAACGCTGAAACCGATTGCCGAACGCCGTTTGAGCATTTTGCAGGCTCTAGACACTTTGGGAGCCGGTTTTTCGCTGGCCAGCCATGATATGGATATCCGCGGTTCAGGCAATGTTTTGGGCGAAGAACAGTCAGGACATATCAAAGATGTCGGTATTGCCCTTTATCATCATATGCTGGAAGAAGAAATAGCCCGAATTAAGAGCGGTGAAAAGTTGGAAGAAAAGGCCGCTTCTGAATGGAGCCCGCAAATTGTGACCGGAGTGCCGATTATGATTTCAGAAAATTATGTGCGTGATCTCGGCGTTCGTTTGGGGTTGTACAAACGTATCGGTTCGCTTGAAAATGCCGAAGAACTGTTGGATATGCGTGAAGAATTGGTTGACCGTTTCGGACAAATACCACCAGAGGTTGAAAATCTTCTAAAAACAGTTGAAATCAAACAACTGTGCAGACGCGCCAACATTGAGCGCATAGATGCCGGAGCCAAAGGTTTTACAATTGCTTTTCATGAAAACCGCTTTGCTGCTCCCGAAAAGTTGGTTGAACTGATAGCGCGTTCTGCCGGCAGCATAAAAGTTAGACCGGACCAAAAGATTTTTGTGGCGCGCGATATGGACAGTTATGCCAAACGTCTGGAAACAATTTGCAATTTTGTGCAACGGCTGTTGAATTTGTAAAATCAGTGCTTATTAAAGAAATCACCCTAAGCTTTTGTTTAGGGTGATTTTTGTTGCAATATAATAATTGATTTTGTTTTTTATAAACAATTTAAGGTTATGTTTTATATATTTAAAGTTGACTTTAAATATAAATACAACATAATTTAGCGCATAATGATTATGACTATGGAGATAAATCGTGGTGAACTATTTTTCTGATTTGCAAGAAAAAGTGGGGGCATATACTAGAAAATATGCCAAACATCCTTGTAAAGCGGCGGTTAAAATGGCTTTTTGGAATATGAAATACTTATTAAAATTGATTACTGATACACAGATTATAGAAAAATTAAAACCTGAACAAAACAAAACTGTGAGTTGTTGCTTTGAGCTCGGAGGCGGTTTGGGCGATATTGTTTTGGCGTTGAACTATTTGGTATGTTTGAAACAGCGTTTTCCGAACATACATTTGACAATCACCATAGATAAACGTTTTTTCAATGAAGTTGAAACCATTCTTTTTGAACAGGATTTTGTTGATGAATTATCTACAACTAAAGATAAAAAACAAAAATACGATGTCAGAATCAAATTGGTGCGCATACCTTATGTGCGATATATCAACAAAACGATTGTAAAAAAACTTTATCCTGAGTTTTATAGTTTTATCACCAAAGTTGAAAATTTTAATCTTGAAAATGTTATGTATAACTTTTCAGGTTCCTGCAGTGATTTTTTGGTTGAAAAATATACCTTGCTGCAAAAACGCAAACGCATAGCCGAGGCTGATGTTGAAAATTATATCGGCGTTACGTCGCAGTTTGAAATCAAACAATCACTCAATACAGAAAATGTTTTATCAAAGTTTGCACTTGATGGTTGTAAATATATCACGATTCAAAGAGGAGTTGGGGTTTGTGATTATAATCAAAACGGCTATTCAACAAGAATTTGGCCGATAAAGCATTATAATCAACTTGTTGCAATGCTTAAACAAGAATATCCGGATTACAAAATTGTTCAAGTTGGTGCCGATACCTGTATTCAAATTGATAATATCGACTTGAATTTATGCGGAAAAACTTCTTTTGCTGAAATGCTGGTCATTCTGCAAAATTCGCTTTTGCACATTGATGGAGAATGCGGCATGGTTCATTTGCGGCATTTTCTTGGCGCAAAACCGTCGGTGGTTTTGTTTGGTCCCACAAATGAAAAATTTTATGGCTATGAAGAAAATATAAACATGGCAAACCGTCCATGCGGAGGAAGCTGCGAGTGGCTGCATGCAAATTGGCGTGATTTTTGTATGTTTGACGGTGCTTTGCCGATGTGTCAGCAAAATCTTAATCCAACAAATGTTTTTGCTAGAATAAAAGAGGTTTTGAAATGAAATATTACATCGAAAAGCTACAACATCGCGTTGATCTGTATAAGAACAAATATAAACAAAAGCCTCGTAAAATGGCTTTTAAATTGTTTTGGTGGAATTTTAAATGCTTGTTCAAAACCTTTCCTAAACCAAAACAAATTAATCAACCTAAGATTAATGAGGCGTGTATATCTTGGTTTAAAGTTCTTGAATGGGATAACACCGACATAACATATAAATATAAAAAAGAATTGGCTGAATTTAAAATTCCTCAGCTTAAAGGAAATTCACATATATATTTCAATATAGCAAAAGCTCTGGAATTAAATCCAAAAATAAAAAGATTGGGTTTGGTTTTCTTTATGGGTATCGGAGATTACTTCTATGCTACTAATTTTATAGAAATATTAAAAAAAGAATACCCTAATTTGATTTTAGATGCTTATGTTTCTAAAAATTTTGACGGTAATAATTCTCCTTTGGTTGGTAAATGTTTAGAAACCAATCCTAATATTGATAAAGTATATTATTATGATGGTCATCAAAATATTGAATATTGGAAAAATTATGATTATTCAGAATGTTACAATCTAAAATCTGACGACACATTAATCCTGCCGATGGTTTATGAACATAACGAGTATGTTTCTTCACGAACTGAAACACTTTGCAAAACATTTAACTTGCCTGAACCTTTAATAAATCCCTTGCCTATAATTTATGATTATGAAGACAGCGAAGAAATAAAATCTTTGTTTAACCAATATAGAGATAAAATGGATAAAGTTGTGTTTATTCAAATGTCTGCTCGGTCTTCAAATTTTACTTATCCGTTTGTTGACGAAATAATAGAACAATTGTTAGATGATGGTTTCTTTGTGATTTCTGTAGAAAAAACGAATATCGTAAATTCTAAATTACTTGTTATTGATATAAAAAAATACACAATTAATGATTCTATTTCTTTAGTAAGAATGATAAAGAACTATCATATTCCGATTTGTTTTCTAACTACTATTTCTTGCTTTGCTTCGATATCTTCGGCGTTACAAATTCCTAATTTGTGTATGCAGCATACATATGATCCTTGCATATCTTCGGTATATTATTCAAACATATATTTAGTTGTTAATAAAAAATATAATCAAATTCCCGCAGATAGAACATTTATCTGTCCGCAATATAAAATTAAAGAAGTCGAAAATAGCAATAATTTAATATACTCATACGACTTTATTGTAACAGCATTTCATAAGTTTATGAATATAACCTCAATCATTTAAACTAAGAAGGACTATCGTGAAAACAATTTTTTACAATACAACAAGACAATGGAACTGCGGAGATGAATTTATTCTTTTTGGTATAAAAAGAATATTTAATAAAGTATTAGGTGAACATAATTCTATTATTTACAATAGAAACCCAGCCATTCGTCCAGCTAACGGATATGACATATTTTATAGAAATGAAAAACTTCCTATAAATTATGATGATTATATAGATATTCAAAAAAAAGGTGCTATGTATCGGTATGGTTTTCACGACAATTCCGTAAAATTTAATAGTGAATTACACTACGTTGATTTAGCTATTTTTGCTGGAACGCCTGAATGGGCTAATGCAAGATGTATCAATTTTTATGAACATATCATAAAAAACAATATGCCTTGTATGATTTTAGGTGTTGGAAGTATTCCTCAAGATATTCCTAGTTATATGGAAGATGTCATTTCCAAAAGTATTTTATGGACTGTTAGGGATAAAAAATATGTACAAACTCCTTTAGCTAAAAAGTATGGAGCAATATATTTACCTTGTCCGGCACTTTTATCTGCACCTACTGAGTTTGAAAAAAGTATAACAGATGTAAAAAATATAGCGTTAGTTTTTGGCGCGAATTTTGAACATTCTGTTCGTTGTAATTGTATTGATGATAAAACATATTTATATCACATTGAACTATACGAAAAAATATTAAAACAGTATTCTCAATATAAGTTTTCAATTATTTGTCATTATATAGATGAACTTGATATAGCATATAAAATTTTTGGTAAATATGATGTTGATATTCTATATTCATATGATGCTAAAGATTATATAAACATCTATAGAAAATTTGATTTTGTTATTTCTCCACGTGTTCACGGATGTGGATTAGCATCATCTTTAGGAATACCTAACATAAATATTTCTCACGATGACAGAGGAACTACTTGTCGCGGATTTTTATCTGAAATCATAAACAATGAAACACAAGAAACTCAGTTTTATCAAACTTTTGAAAAAATGATATCAGAGATATCAAAACGAAATATACAAATTATTCAACATAAAAATAATGTATTCAATAAATATGTAAATCTTATAAAAAAATCAATGAATAAACTTCAGAAGATAACTTATTCAAATAATATAGATTATTCTTCTTGCCAAATTTCAAATATAATCTACGAGCCACAGAATGAGATTACAGAAAAATCAGAAATAATAAAACAACCAAACCTTTATGAATTATTTATCCGTAGATTTTTTTCTTCTATTTCTAATAAAAAA